>JANXBB010000028.1 GCA_025061975.1 Caldifarciminota bacterium
CCTCATGTTGACTTTACCGGTGACGGCATCCCTGAAGTGCTTGTAGCTTCAGGTGGTAACGGCCTAGATAATCGCATATATTGCCTTAACGGCGCAACTGGTGGCGTACTTTGGTCATATTTAACTGGAGGCTCAGTAGAATATGTAATATCCATTGATGATGTTAATGGCAACGGCATTCCAGATGTAGTCGGTGGTGGTTGGGCTTATATCTTATATTGTGTTGAAGGCTCTAATGGCAGTTTGATTTGGCAAAATAATTTTGGATCCGCTCGAGTCATTTATGAGTTAAGAAAGATCCGCGATCTAAACGGCGATGGAAAAAATGATATTGTAGTAGGGTCTTGGTCTTCTTTAGTATCAGTAGTATCTGGCGCCACAGGAAGTATTCTTTGGTCCACTGATGTAGGATCAGATTGCTGGAATGTCGATACGATGCCTGATATTACCGGAGACGGTAAACAAGAAGTTGTTGCTGGGGCATTAAACGGCCGAAAAGTTTCGGTGTTAAGCGGTGCTAATGGGTCAATTATTTGGCAATATTCGTTCGCAGACCGAGTTTATGATGTAGCTTGTGGGAGCGACTTAAATGGTGATGGTATAGCTGATGTGCTAGTTGGTCTTCAAGACCAACAAAGTCAACCCTATCATCTGTATGCCTTCTCCGGCCTCCCGCTTGGAATTGAAGAAGTTAGTCTTCGCCCGATTATTAAAGACTTTAGAGTTGTCAATTCTAAAAGCCATATTACATTGACAATTAAACTGCCCGAAAATATGCACCTACAAGCAGAATTATATGACCTAACAGGTCGAGTAGTTGAAAGTTTCAAACTGATTCTCTGCGATAACGGTGTTGCAAAAGTTAACATTATGAAATCTAACAAATCTCCGGGAATTTATTTTCTTGGTCTGAAAATTAATCATTCTTACTATACAATAAAACTCCCGCTGTTTTAATCTCTTAATCATCCGAAATTAATCTTAAAATAATTCCCGGTGGAAAAAGGTGGATTGGTGTTAACTAATTACTCAAAAATTCTGCTCAGTAAGATATAAACTAAAAAGGTTAAAAAATTGCTCTGTTTTTTCTTAAGAATATCATCAAACCTAATATTCCTGGACTATATACCCAGTTAAAACAGCTAAATGTTTAAGATAAAAATGGGCGATACCTGATTCGAACAGGTGACCTCATGCATGTGAGGCATGCGCTCTAACCAACTGAGCTAATCGCCCAACACTTTAATATTAATAAAAATTCTTGGGTACGTCAAGAATTTTAAATTTTACTTATCAGCACTATACTTGTGATTAAATATAAGAATCTAAGTCACATCCGCGCCACTGATTTGCTTAGATATTAATTGTTTGATTAGTTATCACAAATCTTGACAACAGATATTTTTTAGAGTATTATTAAGATTAATCCATTACTGCGAGGAATACGATGATAAATCGATTCGTATTATTGTTCTTAAGTGTATTTATTTTAACATGTGCAAGCTCTAATGTTCCAAATAACCATAATATTCTTTACGGTCGTGCATTAGAAAAAAATCTCAAAAATTTTAAGTTTCAGAAAGTTGATTCTGCTCGTACCCAAAATATAGTCATAATTATTGCTCCAAGGGCATTTAGAGACGAGGAATTTCAAATTCCTTATGAATATTTAACATCTTTAGGCTATAAAATAAAACTTGCAAGCCGTGATACAATTTTAGCTACCGGAATGTTAGGCTTAGCAGTTCGCCCTCAGCTGTCAATTGAAGATATCGACACTTTAGCTTACGATGGACTAATTTTAGTAGGAGGTACCGGTTCGGCAATTTATTGGGAAGATTTAAAGGTCCATGCTTTAGTTAGACATTTCGCAAAAACCTCCGGTAAATTTGTAGCCGCAATTTGTTTAGCTCCAATTACTTTGGCCCGAGCTAAAGTTTTAGAAGGTCACACGGCCACAGTTTACGAAAATAATTTTACTCGCGCTGAATTTTCAAAGTATAAAGTTATATATAAAAAGACAGATTGCGTGTTATGCGATAATATTATTACTGCTAATGGGCCAGAAGCAAGTACTAAATTTGCTCAAACCATTGCTTATTATTTACAAAATCGACAAAGATATG
>JANXBB010000053.1 GCA_025061975.1 Caldifarciminota bacterium
TGTTTCTTTGTAGCGAAGTAAACTCCGAAGATCAATCCCCAAATTGTAGTTGAGCTTTTAACAAAACCCTCTTTGGCACTACTAATGATTGAAATAATAATTATAAGAATAATTGCTAAATCAATAAACATATTTTTCGCAAAGATTGTACTGAACATCAGCTATTATGTCAATTATTTTTTTCTTGACGGTTGTTGTTTTTACAGGTATAGTTTTAATTATGAAAAAATTTGGGTTATTATTAATAATTTGTGCTACCGCCAATTTTTTATCGGGCGATGCCCTATTAGATACAATAAAACAAAACTACAAGAGAATTTTTTCGCTTCAAGGAAAATTTAATCAAACAATTTGTTCTGAAGTCTCTGGGACCTGTCAAGAACTTTCAGGGAAGTTTTACATAATGCGTCCTTATTACACAAGGCTTGAGGTAGATTTTCCCAAAAAGCAGTTAATTGTTGCAGACAGTCTTAATCTGTACATTTATCTAATTGAACAGAAAAAAGTCTATCAACAAAAAACTGTGATGAATTATAATTTTTTTAAGCTTTTTGATACTTTTTTAAATATGCCCCAGAATCTGAAGTCAACTGAGAAAAAAGCGGGGTTTATATATTATATGCTTTTATCCGATTCACTAAATTTAGATAGCGATATTCCGTTTAAAAGTTATAGTTTAGGGGTAAATCAAAAAAGTCGGTTAATTGAAGAATTTAGTTTTGTTGATTTAAGTGGTAATGAGTTTTCGTTTAAATTTCAAGCACTTAAAGTAAACGAGAAAATTCCTAAAAAACTATTTTCATTTAAAATTCCTAAAGGTGTCGAGGTTATAAATCTAAAATGATCGTTAAAAATACCAACCGATGTTTTGCATGTGGAGATGCAAATCCGATTGGCTTAAAATTAAAATTTGCTCCAATATCTAACGGGGTTGAGGCAAAGTTTGTTCCTAGTGAACTCTACGAGGGGTTTCAAAATATTATTCATGGAGGAATTATTGCTACTTTGTTAGATGAAGCAATTGCTTGGGCATGTCGGCGATTTGGAGTTGATGCGGTAACCGGGGAGTTAACGGTGCGATATAAAAAACCGCTTTTTACTAATACCCCGGTAAAGATTGTGGGCATTGTGGAGCAAAACAAAGGTAAATTGCTTTACGGCAAAGCATACATCGAAGATGCATATGGGACAGTGATCGCTAGTGCTACAGCTAAAATGGTACGTGCCAATCAATAAAAAATTTTGAGTATAAAGCAACTTGAAAGTCGCAGTTATTTCATTAGGATGTCCCAAAAATTTAGTAGATTCTGA
>JANXBB010000057.1 GCA_025061975.1 Caldifarciminota bacterium
ATTGGTGCTACTGATGTTATTCCGTTTGTACCAATTGCTAATGTAACAATGGAGGAGTGTGTTTATCTGGCAAAAGAACTAGGGAAAAGGATTGCAGACGAATTAAATATACCGGTGTATTTATATGAGGAAGCAGCAACCCGGCCGGATCGTGTTGATTTGGCTAATATTCGTAAGGGAGAGTACGAGGGGTTAAAAGAAGCGATAAAGACTGATCCTAATCGTTATCCGGATTTTGGAAAACCTGAACTTCATCCGACTGCAGGAGCAGTAGCAGTTGGTGCACGATTTCCCTTAATCGCTTACAATATTAATCTTAATACTACAGACCTTTCAATTGCCAAGAAAATTGCACAAGCAATAAGATTTCGTGATGGCGGATATCGATTTGTGAAAGCACTAGGTTTTGAAATCAAAGAAAAAAACTGTGTTCAGGTTTCGATTAATATGACTAATTACTTGAAAACTCCTCTTTATCGTGTATTTGAGACTGTAAAACGGGAAGCTGAAAGATACGGTGTGACCGTTAAAGAGAGCGAAATTGTTGGGCTTACTCCACAAAAAGCGTTAATTGATAGTGCTATTTATTATTTACAGCTTAACGAGTTTAAACCTGACGAGCAAATCCTAGAGACAAAAATAACTACCAGTAAGGGTAAAAGCATTGAGGAATTTCTATTTGAAGTTGCACAACCTACTCCTACACCTGGAGGTGGTTCCTGTGCAGCACTTGCCGGCGCCGTAGGAACAGCGCTTTTATTGATGGTGATAAATTTAACACTTAAAAAGCCCGAAAGCCCGGAAATTGTCGATGCTTTAGTTTTAATAAAAGAAAAACTTAATAAACTGAATAAACGATTTTATGACCTTATTAAGGCTGACAGCGAGGCATTTAGCCAAGTAATGCGCGCTTACAAACTACCCAAAACGACTGATGAGGAAAAACAACAAAGGAGCGAAGCGATACAAAACGCTTTGAAAATTGCTGTAAGCGTTCCTGAAGAAATAATGGAATTGACAAAAGAAGCATTAGAGTTGATTCCACGGATTATTGAATCTGGTAACCCCAATGCAATCTCTGACGTTGGAGTTGCAATAGTTTATTTAAATACTGCTCAAGAAGGTGGAAAATTGAATGTTTTGATTAACCTTAATTCAATAACAGATAAAGATTATGTTGATGCAAAGAAAAAGAAAATAAACGAACTGTCGGAATACATGTGCCATAAAATCAATGAATATCTATTAAAAGTTGAAGAACGAATTGTTTAAGCAATGGATTTTTTTAAAAAAATTTTTTCGACCTCCTCCAAAGTTTCTAAATATTGTGATTTACATATTCACACAACTTATTCTGATGGTTTGCTGAGTCCAGGAGACGTAGTTTCTTTGGCGCACAAACACGGATTAGATGCGATAGCGATTGTTGATCACGATGCGATTGGAGGCATTGAGCCTGCAATCGAGGCAGCAAAAAAATTGAATATTGAAGTTATTCCTGCGGTTGAGTTAAGTTGTATTGTTGGCGAAACTGATGTGCATGTTATTGGGTATTATATTGACTACCGTAACAAAAAACTTGTTCAGATTTTAAAAGAAATTCAGAAGAAACGAATTGAACGAGCGAAACTTATGGTTGAACGATTGAAAAAACAAGGAGCCAAAGTTGAATTGGAACGGGTGCTCGAATTAGCCGGCGAAGGAACCGTCGGACGTCCACATATCGCACAAGCGTTATTAGAAGAAGGATATATTTCATCCTATGATGAAGCTTTTTGGCGTTATATAGGATATCACTGTCCAGCTTATGTACCAAAAGAAAAATTAAAACCTCAAGACGCAATAAAATTGATTAAAGATTTCGGAGGAATCCCTGTTTTGGCCCACCCGATGAGTTATAACGGACATCATCAGATTATTTTATATTTAATCGAAACAGGCATTCAAGGACTAGAAGTGTGGCGTTGTGAGCATACTGAAGAAGATATTAAATATTTAACAGAACTTACCCAGAAGCACGGACTTTTGAAAACAGGTGGTACTGATTGTCACGGTGGACGCAAAGGGAAGATCCTTATCGGAGAACTTAAGCTCCCATACGAAATTGTAAAAGAGTTAAAAGATGCGCGTTAAATTTATCGGAGCAATAATAATAGCAGTTAATCTTCTTACCGCTCAAAATTTTGTCATTGCACGAGTAAAATACAAAGGAGGCGGTGACTGGTATAATGATCCCGAAATAATACCGAATCTTGCACAAGAATTAAACAAACGGACTAACATTAAAACTCTTTTAACTGAAAAAGTTGTTTCATTAACTGATGAAGATCTGTTTCGCTATCCATTTTTATTTATTACCGGGCATGGAAATATAAGTTTTTCCGACGACGAAGTTAAAAGGTTGCGGTCATTTTTAACAAACGGGGGTTTTTTGTATGCTGATGATGATTACGGAATGGATGAATCATTTAGGCGCGAAATGAAAAAAGTGTTTCCGGAAAATG
>JANXBB010000060.1 GCA_025061975.1 Caldifarciminota bacterium
TTGGCGGTGCAATTCTTACTAATATTGAAGTTTTTGACTATTTTACCGGTGCTCCTTTGCCCGAAGGTAAAGCAAATTTAGGCATAAGACTTACACTGCAGTCGCGTGAACGGACATTAAGTCAAGAAGAAGCAACAAAAATCTTTGATCATATTATAAAACAAGTTTTAAGTCGATGGCCGATTCAAATTCGGATGCCTGAGGAGTCTTAAAATTTTATGGTTAAGGGTAATTCAGAATTAGAAAAGAATCTTGCCGTTCTTGAAAAAAAAATTGATGAAGCAGTTGTTTTAATAAATAACCTACGCGAAGAAAACCAACTGCTTAAAGATAAACTTACCAAAGTTCAAACTAAACTCACCGAAGTTTTGCAGCGGATAAATTATTTACTTGACAATCTTTCAAAATCGTTATAAAATCTCTTAGTAGGGAGTTTGGATATGAAAACGTATACTTTAAATGTTTTTGGCATAAATTATAAAATAAAAACCGATCGTGATGATGAATACGTCTCAGAAGTTGCCCGAATGGTTGACGAAAAGATGCACAAAATTAATGAACTCTATCCCCAAGGATCCTTAGCACGGACTGCAGTGCTTGCGGCAATTAATCTTGCCGATGAGCTTATTAGTACTCGGCAAACTTACGAGAAACAATTAAATCAAAAGATCGGTTCGCTCATTGAAAAGTTGGTAAAAGTTTTATAAATTAGACAAAACTCCCTGCTCGTATCGTGATTAAGCTTTTAGTCTTGAGCTAACACCATTCGATCGGATGTTTGATGCTAATACTAATGTGACCCAATTTGGGTACACTGCGGTATTAGCGATAACGTCCACCCTGTCTTTAGAGTTCAAAGACTTAGGCTTACACGATATGTGGCGGGGATTTTTTTAATTAGGAGTGTGATTATCAATAAAATGTTTGGAGGTATCTATGTTTTTTTACACTGGGCAATATTTTTTAATTTTATTATTAATTGGAATATTAGAAATTGTTCTAGGGGTTATTCTTATTCGTTTAGTTTTAAGGCAAGCGCGCAAAAAAGCTCAAAAGATAGTTAGCGAGGCTCAAGCAGCGGCGCAAAATATTGAGTCTCAGGCTGAAGCTCGGCTTGCCGCAGAGATTGCTAAAGAACGTAAGCGGCTTCAAGATGAGTTTCAAGAACGACGTCAAGAATTGGAAAAATTAGAACGGCGACTTCGCGAGCGTGAAAATACCTTAAATATAAAAGATTCCAACCTTTCACACAAAGAATTTGAACTTCTCAAACAGCAACGCGAACTTATTACCAAAGAGAAGGTGCTGAAGGCAAAAACTGAAAGATTAGACCAACTGATTGCGGCTCAAAATGAGCGATTGGAACGCATTGCCAATTTAAGTATTGAAGAAGCCAAAAAAGAGCTTTTTCAAAATATTGAAGCTCAGACGCGCCTTGAAGCATCACAGATTATTCACGAAATTCGTGAAAAAGCTAAACGCGAAGCGGAACGCGAGGCAAAAAATATTATTCTCCAGGCAATTCAACGCTGTGCAATCTCTCAAGTTGCCGAAACTACGGTATCAGTGATTAATATTCCCTCAGAAGATATCAAAGGTCGGATTATTGGACGGGAAGGCCGCAATATTCGGACTTTTGAAACATTAACCGGTGTAGAGGTAATAATTGATGATACGCCGAATGCAATTGTCCTTTCAGCTTTTGATCCAATTCGCCGTGAGATTGCTCGGCTTGCTATGGAGCGCTTAATTGCTGATGGCCGAATACATCAAACCCGGATTGAAGAGATTGTTGCTAAAGCAAAAGAAGAGATTGAAAACGTAATTATTGAAACCGGTGAGGGCACAATGGTGGAGTTTGGCTTAAGTGGTCTACATCCCGAGCTTATTAAATTAATTGGCCGTCTTAAATTCCGAACAAGTTACGGACAAAATGTTTTATTGCATTCCAAAGAAGTTGCGATTCTTGCTAGTAATATGGCTCAAGAACTAAATCTCGATCCGGCGCTTGCGAAACGTTGTGGTTTACTTCACGATATTGGTAAGGCTGCGGATATTCATTATGAAGGTCCGCATGCGCGAATTGGTGCGGAGCTTGCTCAGAAATATGGCGAAGATGAAGTTGTTATCAACGCCATTGCGGCACATCACGAAGAAGTTGTTCCTATTTCACCTTATGCATTTTTGACCGCAGCAGCTGATGCAATTTCCGGTGCTCGAGCTGGTGCGCGAAGTGATAGTTATGAGACTTATATCAACCGCCTTCGCGAATTAGAAAATATTGCGCACTCCTTTGCCGGGGTGGAAAAAGCATATGCGATTCAGGCAGGCCGTGAAATTCGTGTAATGGTTGAGCCAGAAAAAATTTCCGACTTAGAAGCCGAAGAGCTTGCGCGAAAAATTAGCCGTCAGATACAGCAAGAACTTAAATATCCTGGTCAGATAAAAGTTGTTGTAATTAGAGAAGTTCGTGCAGTTGACTATGCCCGATAAACATATTCTTTTTTTAGGTGATATCTGTTCAGCTATTGGCCGTCAAGCGGTTATTGAAAATCTCGCAAAAATAAAAGTGCAAGAAAAAATTGACTTTACGATTGCCCAAGCAGAAAATGCTGCTAGTGGATATGGACTTACACCACGCCTTGCCCAAGAGCTTTTCGCAGCCGGGATTGACTGTATAACCTTAGGAGATCATTTTTTAGACCGTAAAGAGATTGTTGACCTTTTAGAGTCAGATCCCCGAATTTTACGGCCGGCAAATTTTCCTAAAGAAGTTCCGGGCCGCGGTTCAGCTGTGTATCAAAACGAATCGTTAACTATTGGTGTAATTAGCTTATTAGGCCGCATTTTTCTGCGGCCTGTTAATTGTCCGTTTATCTGTGCTGATGAAGAGATAAAAGCACTTCGTGCCCAAACACCTGTGATTATTGTTGATTTTCATGCTGAAGCTACTGCCGAAAAACAAGCATTAGGATGGTATTTAGATGGTAAAGTCTCTGCGGTATTAGGAACTCATACTCATGTGCAAACTGCTGATGAACGGATTTTACCAAACGGCACTGCCTATATTACTGATGTCGGAATGTGTGGTGCGATGGACTCAGTATTGGGAATGCGTATTGACTTGTCGGTAAAAAGAATTATTTACAATATTCCATTACACCTAGAAGCAGCAACCGATAATGTTCATCTTAACGGGGTAATTGTGACAATTGATTCTGAAACCTTAAAGACCAAGTCAATAAGGCGTTTTGATTATAAAATAATACCCGAAATATCGGCTAATAATAAAGAATCAATTAATTATCAATATAAGTCTAATAATAATGAGACAGTTGTATGAAAGACCATAGTCTACAAGCAATAATAAAATTTTTTGATGATGTTTCAGCGTTAATGGATTTAACTTTTTTCCGCACCGATCTACCGGCGTATTTTATTGAAACAATTCATGAGCCGCCGACCGATGTCTTTGAGACCGAGGATAAAATATATGTGCTTGTGGAACTTCCTGGTGTTGCGTCTCAGGATTTACAAATTGCGGTTGGTCCAACAATGGTTGTTATAAGAGGGGTCAAGTCG
>JANXBB010000064.1 GCA_025061975.1 Caldifarciminota bacterium
TTTCCTTGTTATATTACTTACACAAATTCTAAAACTCATGAAATTATCAAAAGTGGGCTTAAATACTCCCCATTATATACCGGCATTATAAAAGGCACCGGGGTACGCTATTGTCCTTCAATTGAAGACAAGGTAGTAAAATTTTCTGATCGAGATAAACATCAAGTATTTATTGAACCCGAAGGATTCAATGTTAACGAATATTATCCGAATGGTGTTTCAACAAGTCTTCCTGTTGAATTCCAGATTAAAATGTTACGAACAATAAGAGGACTAGAAAAAGTTGAAATTACTAGACCAGGTTACGCTATCGAACATGATTATGTTGATCCTACACAACTAAAATCAACTTTAGAGACTAAGCTATACGAAAACTTGTACTTTGCGGGGCAAATAAATGGAACTACAGGTTATGAAGAAGCTGCGGCTCAAGGATTAATTGCGGGAATTAATGCAGCTCTTAGGGCAAAAGCACAAGGCGAATTTATAATAAGTCGTTCCGAAGGATATATTGGCGTATTAATTGACGATTTGGTAAGTAAAGGCACTAATGAGCCATACCGAATGTTTACGTCGCGAGTTGAGTATCGGCTGCTCTTACGCGAAGATAATGCTGATCTCAGACTTTCACCTAAAGGGTACAAGTTAGGTTTAATATCCGAAGAGAATTATCAAAAAGTACTTGAAAAAAATCGGCAAATTGTTGAAATTATAAATTGGTTAAAAACAACAAAAGTTAAACCATCTGCAGAAGTAAATCACAAATTACGTTCGTGGGGTTCGTCACCTATCAATCAAACAATTACATTAGAAGAATTACTAAGACGGCCCGAAATTAATCTATCACATATTTTGAGTTTAACAAACCAATGTTTTTACGGATTAAAAGATACCGTCGTTTGGAATGTAGAAGTAGAAATAAAATATAAAGGTTATATAGAACGAACATTAAAAGAAATAGAAAAATTTAAAGAATTAGAAGGGATCAAAATTCCTCCTGCGTTTGATTTCTATCAAGTTCCGGGGCTTTCTAATGAGGTTAAAGAAAAGCTAGCTAAATATCGACCCCAAAATCTAGCTCAAGCCCAAAGCATTTCCGGCATAACGCCAGCTGCTCTTATAAATTTACTGATTTATTTGCGAAAACAAAAAACTTAATAATGAATTCAACAAATATTTTTGCTACATTAAAAGAGATTGCTTATAAAAATGGTGCAGGACTTGTTGGTGTTGCTAATCTTGAAGAAATAAATACAGAGGACTTTTTAATAGAAAAAAATACTCTCAGTAAATATAATTTTGCAATAAGTGTAGCGGTACCATTATTGAGAGCAGTACTTGATGAGATTACTGACTATCCGACTAAACTATATTATCACCATTATCGACAGATTAATAGTTTATTAGACAGAATAGCAATTGAAATTGCTCGATATTTAGAAAATATCGATAAGAAATACATGGCTTT
>JANXBB010000131.1 GCA_025061975.1 Caldifarciminota bacterium
TTTTAGCTAAAAAAGTTAATTTTCATGTGCTTGAGGTGCCTCAGAAAAAAAACGAATTAGACTTTACATTGTGGAAAAAAGAAATTGAAGAGTTTAAAAATAAAATGGAAATACTATGCGGCAACGAATTAACCTTATCCCAACTGCGTCAATCGGTTAAGGTCATGAATAATAAACGACAGGCTTTACAAAAACTAAATGAATTTAGAAAGATTGATCCACCTCCAATATCTGGCCTTGACGCATTAGTAATAATGCAAGGAGCATTAATTGACGAGCCGGTTAGATTTACCCAAAATCTCAATGAGCTAAATAAAGAGCTTGAAGAAAGAGTTCGAAATGGAATTTCGCCATTCAAAAAAGGAATAAAACGAATAATGATTGCCGGATGTCCGGCAGTAATAGGTAACTGGAAAATTCATTCATTAGTTGAAAAATCCGGTGCAGTCATTGTTCTTGACGAAACATGCACAGGTACTCGATATTTTGAAAATCTTGTCGATGAAAGTGCTGAAACAATAGATGACTTTATAACTGCATTAGCTAAAAGATATATGAGTATAACTTGTGCGTGTTTTACACCTAACGATGAGCGTATTGACGGAATACTTAAAAAAATTGACGACTATCAAATAGACGGCGTAATCCACTATGTTTTACAATATTGTCACGGCTACAACATTGAAACTATAAAACTTGATAATGCTTTCAAAAGTAAAAACATCCCGAGCTTAAAAATCATTACTGATTATTCCGAAGAAGATACCGGACAATTGCGGACTCGGGTCGATGCGTTTATAGAAACCTTATCATAAACAAAAAGCATACAATTTTTTCTGATAATGATAATTGGCAGTTTTGACATCGGCTCTCGAACTACTAAGTTTGTATTACTAGAAGATACTGTTCTTAAAGATTACTGCATCGTTGATACCGGAACCGATCCGATTTCTAAGGTTAAAGAAATTTTGCACCATTACTTCTGCGATAAAGTTATTGCAACTGGATATGGCCGCTATCTTTTTCAGAAGACTTTAGGATTTCCAATAATTAGTGAAATCAAAGCTCATGCTCAAGGAGCTTGTTATTTTTTTCCGAATTGTCGAACCGTAATTGATATTGGTGGTCAAGACTCCAAGGTAATTCGTGTCCGTAACGGCAAAGTAGAACATTTCGAGATGAATGATCGCTGTGCTGCCGGTACCGGATGGTTTTTAGAGGTCATGGCAACGACATTAGGTTTTAGGATTAATGATTTTGGTGAATATGCGCTACAAGGTAAAAATTCAATTACACTAAATTCAATGTGTACAGTATTTGCCGAAAGTGAAGTAATTTCTTTAATTTCTTGCGGCGAAAATGTTTATAATATCGCATTAGGAATCCACAATGCGATAGTAAATCGAATTTGGACTATGATTGTAAAATCCGGCTACGAAGATGACATTGTTTTTACCGGAGGTGTAGCTAAAAATCGTTGTATAGGGGTTTTGCTTAAAGAGAGACTAAATAGAAATATCTATATTCCCCAGGAACCGCAAATTGTTGGAGCTTTAGGAGCAGGTCTATCGTTGCTATCTAACGGTTGACATTTAAGTAACATTTTATTAAAATCCCCTAGGGAGGTGCATTATGAAATTAAGGATCTTAGGAACTTATGCGGTATGTTTAATATTTATAGCTTGTCAATTAAGTGAAAAACCTCAAATACCTTTGAGACCTTTAGGGCCTGATAGTGGTTTAACAAATATTCCTTATAATTTTCGAAGCTCATCAGTTGATTCTAATAATGACAGTATTGCTATTCAATTTGATTGGGGAGACGGTAATTTTTCATACTGGAGCCGGTGGTACCGAAGTGGTGAAACTATTACAATGTCCCATATTTGGCATTCACCTGGAACTTATTTTGTGAAAGCACTCGCGAAAAATAAAGATGGAAAATACTCTGATTGGTCAGAAGAACATCGAATAATAATCTTACCTTCACAATCATGGGTTAAAACTTTTGGTGGCGAATATAATGAAAGAGGATACGCCATTGAGCGAACTTTAGATAATGGTTTTATTATTGCTGGTCCGGCGTATTATTATCCGTATA
>JANXBB010000188.1 GCA_025061975.1 Caldifarciminota bacterium
ATGGTCTACCACAAATTCACGAACATTACGAAAATGAACCCCCCAAAGGTTTCGGCTTATTTTACGAAGGGCGCCTTGTTGTATTTTATACATGGAATTCCAATATTAGCGATGGCTGGACTGATGCGTACAACGATCCTTTAGAAAAACGTGAACAAGCGTTTCAAATGGGAATCAACATTATTGCTTACGCCCTTTCCCATTAAGATGTAATTCTATTGACATTTCAGAAAAATTTAGTAAGATATATTTCTATGGCAATAGAAAAATTTAGGCGGCTTTCTAAGAGTATTTTCATTATTGTAGCTATAGTTTTTGTGTTGGGATTTTTGCTAGGTGAACTTTGGCAAATTCTTCGGCGAGAAAAAGCAACTGCTCAGAATTTTCTTGAAAAAGGAATTTTGGCCAAAGTCGGTAATAAAAATATTACGATTCAAGAGTATCAAAATGTATTGAATTATTTTCGCGAGAAATATAAGTTCGAGAAAAAACTGAAAGATTTATCTCCACAAGATGAAGACCGCATAAAACAAGAAGCTTGGCAGTATCTAACGAACGCTAAGATTTGGGAAGATATTTTAAAGAAAAGTAAAATTAAAATAACTGAACAAGAGATAATTGAGATTATCAGAGCAAATCCTCCGCAAGAAATAAGGGACAATCCAGAGTTTAAAACTGCCGAAGGTAATTTTGATTACGAAAAGTACCAGAATTACATCTTTGCCCCTGAGAATCGTGCACAACTTACTTTTTATGCTCAAGAGCTAATCGACGGGCTACCTCGAGAAAAATTTCGACTCGACGTGATCAATGCCTATCGAGTTACCACAAATGAAATTGCTGATGCTAAAGTTAAAGATAATACTTATATAAAAACTAGTTATCTTTATATTGGACCCAAGATTTTTGGAAACAATAGAATTACTATTGACGAAAAAGAGTTAAAAAAATACTATAATGAAAATCGGGATAAATACAAACGCGAAAAGCGGTACCGGTTACGCTATATACACTTTCCACTAAGAATAACTGCCCGTGATTCTAATGAGTATCGACGCGAAATTGAAGAAATTTACAAATATGCACGGAGCGAAGATTTTTCGTCATTAATAAAAGAATTTTCAGATTTTCCTACAGATACACAAGCGCGGTGGATAAAATTAAAAGATTTAGATTCAATAACTAAAAGCTCAATACTTACACTAAAAGACGATTCGCTTACAGTGCCATTTTTAGTCGGTAACACTTTTCAAATTATAAAGGTTGATAAAAAAACAAAAGATAGTGTTCTTATAAGGAAAATTGTGCGAACAATTCAAGTAACCCAGGAAAGTGAAGGTCTGCTTCTAGATAGCATTCGAGAATTTCTTTCTAAAGCAAAAAGTGGGGATCTCGACTCAGTTTGCAAAGAATACGGCTATTTAATAAGAGATTTAGCACCTTGGACTAAAGATCGGATTAATTTCCCCGCGTTATATAATCAATATCGACTTAAAGAATTTGCGCTCCATTCAAAATCCAAGGCAATTAGTGAGCCTTTAAAAGCGCGTGGCGGGTATTATATTTTTCAGTTAGCAGAAATTGAACCTGCAGGAATTGAACCGTTTGATAAAGTTAAATCAAATATTGAATGGGTTATTCGGCGCGAAAAAGAAAAAGAGCTAATGAAAAACTATGCTCAACAGATAATGGAAAAAATAAAAAGCGGAATGCCCTTAGAGGAGATTTCTAAGAACGATACTTTAGTAGAGCTCCATGTGGAAGAGTTTAATAATTTTCGTGAGTGTCGGAATCGTAAAGGATCAGAGTTTGCTGGTGCGTTATACGCCTTAGAGCCAGGCGAGCTTTATGGGGTTTTAGCAACTGACATTGGGAGTTTTATTATCCGATGCGACCAGAAAGAAACTCGAGGTGAGTTTGATGAGTTAATTTTTAAAGAAAACCGGAAGACTGAAATCGGGAATCGGATCTTTCAGGCAGTAACAAAACAGCCTGAAATAATTGATTATCGCGATGAGCGCTTCTTTTAAAGATTTCTTGACAATTGAGAAAATTTTCAGTATTTTATAATGGTGGTCCTATCGTCTAGTGGTTAGGACATCACTCTTTCAAGGTGAAGACACGGGTTCGACTCCCGTTAGGACCATTAAAAAATATGCGGGAGTAGCTCAGCTGGTAGAGCATCACCTTGCCAAGGTGAGGGTCGCGAGTTCAAATCTCGTCTCCCGCTTTAATGAATAGTGGCGGCATAGCCAAGTAGCTAAGGCGGCGGTCTGCAAAACCGCTATTCATGGGTGCAAGTCCCATTGCCGCCTTTTTATTTGCCGGGATGGCGGAATATGGTAGACGCAAGGGACTTAAAATCCCTCGTCCTCTTAAAAGGACGTGCCGGTTCGATTCCGGCTCCCGGCATAGTTATTGCGTAATGGGTCGTTAGCTCAGGCTGGCAGAGCACCGGATTTTTAATCCGGTGGCCGCAGGTTCGAGTCCTGCACGACCCATTTATTTTTTAAATAATTTAAACAAGGAGGAGTGTAAGATGGAGTTTAAAATAGTAAAAATCGTAAAGCCCGAGGAAATAAATATTATTATTGGTCAGGCTCATTTTATTAAAACAGTAGAGGATATTTACGAAGTTTTGGTAAGTTCAGTCCCAACAATTAAATTTGGAGTTGCTTTTTGTGAATCTTCCGGTCCGTGTCTTATTCGCAGCGATGGAAATGACGAAGAGTTGATAAAATTAGCTGAAAAAAATGCTTTGGAATTAAGCTGCGGTCATGTGTTTGTGATATTAATTAAAAATGCTTTTCCAATAAATATTCTTAACCAAATAAAAATGATTCCCGAAGTCTGCTCAATATATTGTGCGACTGCTAATCCGATAGAAGTTGTAGTTTGTGAAACTGAACAAGGTCGTGGGATCTTAGGTGTTATCGATGGATTAAGATCTCAAGGGATAGAAACCGAGAAAGATAAGCACGACCGCTACACCTTTTTGCGTAAAATCGGATACAAAAAATAAACTTAGCGTTTTACTACAAAAGATTCTGAAAAATAACCCTTTTGGTAATGGTTTAGCACTACCCAATAAACGCCGTTTGGAATATTTGTTAGTGGAATCTGCAATAAAGAATTTTGATTTTGCTTTTTATTAATCGTTAATAACGTTTGGCCTAAAGAGTTTATAATCGAGATATGAAAATCTGAAATATTGTCACCGGGCAAAGTCACTAACAGATAATTTCTTGTGGGATTAGGAAAAAGCATTATTTTCTGATTGGGATTTCTTTCCTGTAGAATACTTATTGCACCGGGTATAAATTCTTCAGCTTCATAGACTGAAGCATTTCCGGCAATTGCGATCTCAAAGTTTGTTGTTCGGTGGCGATTTACATCTCCAATAGCAATTCCGTATGTTGCACCACCAATTGTGAAGATTGAGTCGCAACTCCAAGTATCTCCAGCTCCATAAAGAACTCGGACTACATAAGGGGGGTTTAAGGAATTCGCAAAGACAATTTCGTCACCTAAGTTATTAAACATTACATCACCTACAGCAAGTCCCCAGGCATTATTAGACGCTTGAGGGATATAAAGTGCACGTGCATGCCAGGAGGTATCAAAGCCAAATACTTCAATAATTGAACCTCGAGCCATACTTCCCGGACCTAAGCCGTTAGCAACAGCAATTTCTTTTCCTAAATGGGTGCTGTCAAAATCACCGATTGCAACATTAGTAAGTGAGGTGCTGTCTGATTTCCATAGTGTTAACGTGTCCCAAGTTGTAATTATACGGCGTATGCGGATAACTCGACCGCCATCGGCATATGAACCACTTGTTACTGCAACTAATTCGTTACTATCGCCGTTAGCGCGATCAAAATTTCCTATTGCAACTCCTTGAATTGTACGGCCATCACCTGACCAAACTAATTCAGTTTGCCAGCCGCTTCCCGTCCAAAATGTCCGATATAACCGACTATTAGCACCAACACCAGCACTATAAATTATATCATCATTCCAACCGTTATTGTCAGCATCACCGATCGTAAATGCCCAGTTAGCACCGGTTGTTGCAGTTATAGTTTCAATATGCCAAGCATTTGTGTTATCATTCCAAAACCGTCGAAAAAGATAATATGGAGAAGATAACCGACAATATACTAAATCATTTTTTCCATCACGGTTAACATCGCCAATACCAGCACCATAATAACCACTTGGTGCGATTTCTAAAGTTTCAACGCGCCATTTCATCGGTAAAGTTGTAGCAGTATCAGTGAAAAGTAATACAAGTCTTGGAGTTGTTGATTGGACGGTAAAAATTCGAAAAGTATCATCAGTAGGACCTTTTAGTTTGTTGCCTAAAGCAATCTGACGCAGGGTTGCCGAGCCAATCCATATAGGATTAACAACCCATTCTTGAGCTTGTAAGACGTTTACTACCAAAACCCCTATAAAGAAAACTAAAATACATTTTTTGGAACTCACTTAAACCTCCTTATTCTTTTGTTAAATGGAGGCGGCGGGAATCGAACCCGCGTCCGGAGTGTTCGAGGTTTAAAGTTCTACATAGTTAGTTGTTCTATAGATCTCGTCGGTTCTTTAACCGAACAACAGGTGAGAACCGACCAGCCCTGGTTTATAATCCGGTTTTGACCCCAGGACCGAGTCAAAACCTTAATCACCCTAATCGACCCTTAGCCAATCCCGGGTGAAAAGATTGGCCAGGGTGGCTGCTTCGTATTATGCAGCCAGTGCGTAGCTGTTCGTGGCAGCTGTTTTTTCTTCGGTTTTTTAACGAGGGCCCGAAGTACCTCGCTATGCCTTTAAACCTCTCATGCACTCCGTCAAAACCGTTCGCCCCCATATATAAAAATTATACCTCCTAATAGAGTTCTGTCAATATTTGTCAATAACGATTATGAAATACCACAATTAAATCTTTGAGGCAAACTCTTTTTATTCTCCAATAAATTATGTGATTCGTTTAGACTTACAAAATCCTTTAGGTTTATTTTTAGGATAGCGTTTAAAAGGTCTCTTAGTTATTTTAAG
>JANXBB010000244.1 GCA_025061975.1 Caldifarciminota bacterium
CTTAAAAGATAATTTTTAATTCGTAACAATTCCTCTAAGGAAAGGTCTTGCGGCGAACTAAGAGCAATTACCGAAAATTTACTAAGATTTTGCTTAGCTAACTCTTGAGGATTAATTGAAGTAATCTCAAACGAACCCGAAAGCGCCAGTTTTACATAATAAAAGTCTTGCTCTGAGTTACTAACTAAAAGCACCTGCGGTCGGGGTTTTACCGGCCAAAGATAAAAATAATGATCATCCGCAGTTAGGGAATCGGGATTTAAGTTTATTTGAAGTAGATAAACTCCAGGTTTATCAAGCAACACAGGATTAAAAGACAAAGTTTTAGTTTCGAAGCTTCCGAGATTAATCCGTTCTTGATCTTCATATATTAAACTTTCACCTGTCACATTGAAACGAGTTGTAAAATCTCGATATTTCATTGTAAAATTTACAATTCTTTCAGTTGATCCATCAGAATAATTTTTTATTTTAACCATCGGCTGGGTTGGAATATTAAAACTCGGCAAGGATGGCTGTAAATAAACTTCTTCGATTCCAACATTGTGGAAGTTTTTTTCGCCTAAATCAATAAAAGTAATTTCTAAATTATTAAAAAAAGGAAATTCTTTGGATAAATAATGTGCACCGTTTTTGGTCGGGAGCAATTTGACTAAATCGCTTAGCGCTCGTTGTTGTAAATCGGTGATAATATAAATCTCTTTTTTAGGATAAATCGCATCTTTAAGAGTCACCAAACTTTTATAGAAAGCTTCGGCTAAGGAATTATGACTATAAGTAGGTTTTATGGAGTCAACAATTAGCTTAATTTTTTGGGGATCGGACAGAAACCCACTATTTATTTGAAGCGAACTTGTAATTATTGCTAATTCAGAACCGCGCGAAGTTTCTTGAACTATGGTTTGTAATTCTTTTATTGCGCGGTTAAAAACACTTTTATAACTCATACTGTATGAGTCATCAAAGATTATCACGCGACTGGCACTATCTTTTTTTATACCCAATGCTTTTAATAAATAAGGTTGCGCTAATGAGAGAATTAAAAAAGAGACAAACAAAGTTCTAATAATTAATAACAATATTTCTTTAAGCTGGATAATATTAAACTTTTTGCGCTCTACTGAAGTCAGAAAATAAAGGGATGAATAATTTATTTGACGCAACCGGATCCGATGAATTAAATGAATAATAATTGGAATCAATGCTAAAGGCAAAAGCCACAAAAAATTTGGCGCACCAAAACGCATTTTTCTTATCCTAAGCGGCTACGCTTTTGTAGATATTCTAATAAACAATGGTCTAAGGGTAGATCAGTCGTGATTTGTAAATAATCCACTAAATTTTCGTGACATTCACGCTTGAATTCAGTAAAATAACGGTTTACAGCTTTTTCGTAATCTTTTCTAATTATTCTCGGATCGATCCGAATTGTAGAGCCGGTTTCGAGATCTTTAAGAATTAACGGTTCATTGTAAGCTAACTTTAGTTCGTTGGGATCTAAAATATGGAATACGAGTACTTCGTGTTTTTTATGCCTGAAATGTTTTAGTGCCGAAAGAACCGCATCTTTGTTATCTAAAAGGTCGGATAAAATTATTACAAGTCCTCGACGTTTTATCTTTTCTGCAAGCTCGTGAAAAGTATTAGCTAAATTAGTATCGCCACCCGGCGTAATTTTATCAATTACATGGAGTATCACATTTAAATGATCAGATTTACTTCGAGGTGGTAGGTATTTATTGATTTTTGAAGTAAACACTACAAGACCTACAGAATCTCTCTGTTTTATTAATAAGTAAGCAAGGCTTGCTGAAAGGAACTTGGCATATTCTAATTTTGAAATTCCGTTGGACTTATAACTCATTGATCCTGAAGCATCAATTAAAATATAAGCCTTAAGATTAGTTTCTTCTTGAAACTCCTTTACATAAAATCGGTCAGTTTTAGCATAGATCTTCCAGTCAATTCGTTTTAACTCATCACCGGGCTGATACGCTCGATATTCAGCGAATTCTTGGGCGAATCCTTTATAGGGGCTACGATGAAGTCCGGCTAAAAAGCCTTCAACAACGAGTCGTGCTTTAAGTTCGATTGTTTTTAACTTAACAATGACTTCCGGCTTTAAAAATCGACGATAATTTTCCATTAGGATGTGCCTCGATTATTCCCTACCCAAAAATTCTTTGAGTTTTATGCTACAATTTCCACAAAATCGTTCTGATTTTAAATCTAAATCTACAATATTTGCCACCGGATGCATTACACAATCTTCTTGAGGACACTTGCTAAGGTTAAAAAGAAACCCCAGTTCGTAAATTGCTTCTTTAGTGATTCGCGAATAATAAGTTTTGATATCTTCAAGCATTTTATAAAATCCGGGATTGAGTCGGATTATTGAAACTAATGCTACTTTTCTTTGGGGATCAGTTGCGCCAAATACATAATCGTGGCGGTTATTATATAAATCGACATCAGTCAGTCCTAAAGCCCGATCGGATAAATTTAAATTAGCCAAGACTTCTAAAAAAATATTGGCTCGATACTGATTGCGATGGAGATTGAAAGCAACTCTGGGCACTACCTGGGTTTCTTTAAACTTCACGGGTATCTGAAATGCAAAATCAAGTTCTTGGGATAAATGGTTAATTATTGAAGAATCAATATGTCCAAAAGGCACAAGGACAATATTTTTTTGCATATCTGCCGCGCTTTCTTATCTAAGAGAATATTTTAATAAGATAATAAATAAAAGTCAACGATAACCCAACAAAAATTTTTCCCCCTAAAATAATAGTTTGTGCATCTAATTTATTAACTAAGAGTTAAAAATCTTCAAATGAATAAAAACAAACATCTTATATACAGTCCCTATACGCTCCAGGGGAGCTTGAGAAAGTTTTAAGTGCTGACTTATTAGCACTTGTGATTCGTGTTATTTAGCATAATGTAACAGGATTTTTTTGTTGGAATTTAACCTTAGAATCGGGAGCGGATCTAAAAGGATTAGTAAGCCGAAGACTACAAAGGCTTATTTGTGATAACCTAAGCGTTCTTCTAAGAAGCGATCTAAGGCGTCGGGTTGTTTGTAATTAAAGATAAAGCGATTAACCAGAAGTCAAATTCGACAAATAATTAGCTTGACATCTTTTGGGGCTCAAGTTAAAATTTTATAATATCGATAAATAAAGGTTCTTGAAAGAAAATAAACCTTTTAAAGTTTTATTAAGTCTAATTAAAATGAGGCAAGATTTTGTCTTTATAAAAGGAGGCTTGATATGAGTAGCAACAAACAATTAAGCTATCATATTCGGATTGGTATTCTGATTGCTGTCGCAGTAATTTTTGCGTTTGTGCTTGGATTATTTATTGCGGGTGCATTAAATTTTAGATCACGAAATACGCTTGAAGCTCAGGTGAAACCTCAAATTAGTGAGAGTAAATATTCAGCAGTTACCGAAGAAGGGACAAGTCCTTTTGTGAAAGTTGCTGAAATGGTAATACCTACCGTGGTAAATATCTCAGCAGAAAAAGTTGTCAAAACCCGTTCCCGTGATTTTTGGTGGCCTTTTGATGACGAATGGTTTAAAAAATTTTTTGAAGGTTTACCAAAAATTGAACCTGAAACCGAAAAACGGCAAACTTTAGGTTCAGGAGTTATTATTTCTGAAGATGGTTATATTATAACCAATAATCATGTAATTGCCGATTACGATAATATTGTGGTGCGCCTCTATGATAAAACCGAATATAAAGGGAAAAAAGTGAAAGTTGTTGGGCGTGATCCGAAAACGGACGTTGCAGTGTTAAAAATTGATCCCGGTAATCGTAAGTTACCGGTTGCTAAGTTAGGTAATTCTGACGAGATCAAGGTTGGTGATTGGGCAATTGCTGTGGGGATTCCTTTTGGGCTTGAAGGAACTGTAACGGTTGGAGTGATTAGTGCTAAAGGACGAAGTAATATTCCACTTCCGGAAATAAGTTATCAAGATTTTATTCAAACTGATGCTTCAATTAATCCGGGAAACTCCGGTGGTCCATTGGTAAATATTCGTGGTGAAGTTATCGGAATAAATACCGCAATTCGTTCGCCGGTTGGTGCTAATGTGGGAATTGGTTTTGCAACACCGATTAATTTAGTAAAAGAAATTGCCGAGACCCTAATTAAGAAAGGAAAAATCGTTCGCGGCTATTTAGGAATTTATCCCCAAGAGATTTTTGC
>JANXBB010000029.1 GCA_025061975.1 Caldifarciminota bacterium
AATACGAAAAAGAAAATCGAGCTAAGGCAATAAGATTTCTTATTCCAGATGAAACAGTAACTTTTTATGACATAATCCACGGCGAAATTACTAAAGAAGGACGTGACATTGAAGATTTTATTATAATGCGTGCTGATAATACACCAACTTATAATTTTGCTGTTGTGATTGATGATGCGGAGATGAGAATAAATTATGTAATTCGAGCTGTTGAACATATTGCGAATACCCCCAAACAAATATTACTTTATAAGGCGTTAGGATTTCCGGTACCAAATTTTGCTCACCTACCTTTAATTTTAGGGCCGGATAAGAAAAAATTATCAAAAAGACATGGTGCATTATCACTCTGGGAATACAAAAAAGCCGGATTTTTACCAGATGCATTAATTAACTTTCTTGCACTTTTAGGTTGGTCACCGGGTGGCGACATTGAAATTATGGATATTGCAACTATGATCAGATTGTTCTCATTAGAGCGGGTAAACAAAGCAAACGCAATTTTTGATATTAAGAAACTAGAATGGATGAATAGTGTTTACATTAAAAACCGCGATACCAAAAAACTTGGAACTGAACTTCTCCCCTACCTGGCAGAAATTAACGTTAATCCGCAAATTGACGAACGCTATTATAAAATTCTTGAACTAACCAAAGTTCGTGTAAGAACACTAGTTGATTTACGTAATATGGTAGGTAACTTTTATCTCCAAGAAATCTCTTATGACCAAGATGCAATTAGTACTTACATTAATAACACAACTAAAGAATACATAAAAGCGTTAATTAATTCTTTTTCAGCAATTACCGATTTTACCGCTCCGAATATTGAACAAGCTTTAAGAGATCTTGCTCAAAAACTGGGTATAAAAGCACACGATTTAGTTCACCCCTGCCGGGTTGCTCTGACTGGTAAAACAGTGGGTCCACCCCTTTTTGAATCTATCGAACTATTAGGAAAAGCGACAACCTTAGATCGGCTTAGTAAAGCGCTAAATATTAATTAGGGGTAAATTTTAGTTAACGCTTTGTGCTAAGCTAATTAGTATCTTATTGTGAAATCTGTAAATTCCCCTGTGTAATTACTCCAAGTTACTTTACAGTCAGTAACTTCGGCATATTGGGGACCGATTTTAACTGCTTCGATTAACTCTAAAAGTTTCTTTTTCTTGCCTTCTGCTACTATTTCAACATCGCCATTAGAAAGATTTTTAACCCAACCGGTAACTGCCAGTTGTCGTGCATGTCGACGCGTGAAATCCCTAAAGAATACCCCTTGGACTCGACCAGAGACAATTATATGAACTCGGGCTTTTTCTTCTAAATTTTCATCGAAGTTCCTCATAATTTCTCTAATAAATAATCAGTTTCATCGTTTCGTAATAGTTATCAGATTTAAGATGCACAAAATAAATACCCGGTCTTAAAGACTTATTAATGGTAAATTTTTGTTCTTGGATTCGGATATGATAAATTTTTTGGCCGGTTGGTTCATAGATTGTAAGTTCTAGCTGATTTCTGCAGGAAAAATTCCTAATAAGTATCGATTTAGCTGAGTTTGTAATTTTTAAAAGAAAATTAGGATTATGGGTTATATAATTATCTTCAGAATATGCGGTTGTGAGCACAGTGCATTGTGCAAAAGCACAGTCATTATCAGGCTTCATGTCGCCAATGAGTTTTGTGGAACATTTAACTATAAAAACTCCCGGAGGATTGGCGTACCACAAACTATCAAAAGCAACATCAAACTCAAGCCCCCCGGACAGAGAAATTCGTTTTGTAGTCTGCCAACTGCCTATTGTAAAATCAACATCAAAAATCTCACGGGCATTTCCATAATTTTTAACCCGTGCCTGTGGGATAACAAAAGTTCCTTGATTAACTTGTCCTGAGGGCATCAAAATTGTTATAACTCCAACATCGCGCACACGAACAAATACTCGTCCTATTACTGAATCGTTGCTTAAACGTTCATCGGTTGTTAAATGAGTTTTACAGCGATAATTTTGATAATCACGAGCAGTTAAAGTGCAAGGACGAAAATTTATTAACAGTGATTCTCCAGAACCCAGCGAAACAGTTAACGAATCACGATAGAATGTCCCCACATTTAAGCTTAAAGGAAATGTCTCACTTGTAAGACCGAAGTTTTTAACTAAAGCTTGAGGAAAGATTACAGTTCCGGAATCAGCAAAACTTGGTATTCCGGAAAAGTTAACTATTCCGACATCGTGAGTAATTCTTATGTTTGCATTATAAGAAAATGGTAAAGAACCGGTCTGATATTCCCATTGAACTGCGGTTGGTATTAATGCGAAATGTTCATTTGCACCCCAACTCAAAGTATCACCACCCGCTCCCGAAGTATTTAAGGTGAGTTCGTTAATTGTAGAATTACCCCCACTCTGATAACCAACAACATGACAGCGCCAACGGTATACGCTTTGGGCATTAAAGAAAATCATAAAATCACCGCCGCCGTTAAAAAACTGTACATAACTTGTGCCTCCAGGATTGGAAACCGGATAGCTCCCGTGATCACCTGATACCGGATAATTGTAATGGGTTCGTAAAATTCTAACTTGAGGATAAAGATGTCCTTCCGAATAATAGTGAACTGTATCAGCACGTGAACCAGTAAAATAACGCCAAACTGCATACTCCTTAAGTGCCGTTATTAAATTGCTGTTAAAATAATTAGTTAAAACATAATCTATTCCACTTAATGTGTTCTGCCCTGAAATCTGACCTTGATATTCCCAAATTCGTCGTACACAATTTGAACCGTATCTTTCAGTTAAATAAATTGGCCAAACACATCCGGCATATTGGTATAGATTATTAAAAGTTGTAATCGGATATTCTGGGGTAGTAAAGGGGCCCGGTGACGTGGATAGAAATCCTAAATGATCATTATAATCATCATAAACAATGTCCTCACTCCAAGTTGCAGTATTTTCCATCCACCATGAACCCTCAACGCTACTATAACGAAATTGAATTGCATGGAAAAACTCATGACAAACTGTAGATTTTAAATAATTATAATCAAGCCCACGTGTAATCCGAAAATGTGAAGAAACTCCGTTAGGATACGGATTAGGATAACTGTTTTCTGAATAGGTCACACCGGCAACACCCGAAGAAAGTTGTTGTATATAAATATCATAACGATTATCACCACCTAAATTAAAATCCGGAGGCGGCGGAGCCCAACCTAAAGTGTCAACTAATTTTGCCCAGCTATAAGCCATTGCTACCGCAACTGTTTCAGCATATTGAGGGCTGACTGCATCACTCCCCTGGGTTGTATAATGCACCCGAAAGTTGGGATATTCAATATATTGAACCGGACCTGAAAGAGTTGGTCTTTGCCTTACTGTTCCCCGATGATACTCTTCTAATGCTTTAATTGTACCGCAAAAATCATATGGTGGTCCTGCTGCTAAATTACTAACTGCTATGCACAATCCGCAAAAAATTACTATATAAGTTTTCATAATTTTTGATAATACAAAAAAATCCTCTATTTTTCAAGATTATTTTTATCCAGAGTTGCAATGATTGTAATCTCTTCACCTTTTAAAGCTTGAATTACCGAAAGCCCAATTTTGGCACCATGATAATTAATTCGTTCTAAATCGGAAATAAAATCTAAATGGATTGTACTTGTATCAATACTTTCTTTAAGCCCAGCAACAAGGCGTGCTAAATGTCGGTTATGAAGTTCTTGAAGTCTTATGTTTCCAAATTCCCGACGTGCGCTAACGTCCAATGCTAACTTTTCATCCCAACTTCCTAAACTTGCAATGGCTTTCTTTAAGGTATCCTCTACTTCTTTATGAAATTCTTGAATATCACGCAAGCCCTCATCAGAAAAAACAAGTCCGTAGTCGATTTTCTTTTTAGTATAAACCATTAACGATTTAGAAATAATGTCCCCGATATGCTCTAAGTCATCAATAATATAAAGTAACGCAACATTTTTTCTTAACAGTTCCACCGGAAGGTCCGGTGTTGGAAGCTTTGTCAAATAATGCGTAACATTTTTAACTAAATTATCAACTTGATCATCTTCGCTAATTAGTTTTTTTCTTCCTTCTTTATCATTATTTAAAAAAACCTCAAGACTCTTTTTAAACATTTCTAAAACAATATCACCAATGCGCAACACTTCCCGATGAGCTTGAGCTAATGCCATAGCTGGAGTATCAAGCACTGTTGGATCTAAATATAGAGGCTGAGCTTTATAACGTTCTTGAAGATATTCCGGTAATATGTTTCGCAGAAGCTTTTCAAATGGGTTAAGTAACGGCAAAAATACAATACAAGCAATTAAGTTAATTAACGTATGAGCATTAGCAATTTGACGGGGTACTGAAGATGCTGTATGAGAAAAAATCTTTGCTAAAGGTTCAACAAATGGTAAAAGAGCTAAAACAATAATAAACTTAAATATTGTATGTCCTAAAGCTACACGTCGCGCTTCAAGACTAGTTTTAAGACTTGCAAAAAGGGGTGAAAAACTTGTACCAAGGTTTGCGCCTAAAATTATCGGAATTGCTGCTTTTAAACTTAAAAGCCCGGAAAATGCCAAACCCACAGCAATACCGATAGTTGCAGCAGATGAATGCACAAGAAAAGTAAAAATCATTGCGAATATTACTCCTAATATTGGATAATTTTCAAAAGAAATTATCATATCAATAAACGCAGGAAAATATTTTAACGGCTGGGATGCTTCAAAAACCAGTTTTATCGCAAAAAATACAAGACCAAAACCAAAAAGCGCTTGTCCAAAGTCCCGAATTTTCTTAAACGAATTCATTAAGAGAAATCCAATAATTATAATAAAAAGTGCATAATCATATAATTTAAAAGCTAAAAGCTGTGCGGTAAAGGTTGTTCCAATGTCGGCACCTAAAATTACTGCCAATGCTTGCATAAGCCCAATAAGACCGGTGCTAACAAAACTAATTAATAAAACTGAAGTTGCCGTTGAAGACTGAAAAATTAGTGTCACTAAAATTCCTACCAACGCCCCGAGAATTCGATGTCGTGTTA
>JANXBB010000045.1 GCA_025061975.1 Caldifarciminota bacterium
CGTTAACGGCTCCGGTAAGTCAAAATCGTAATAAAAACCTTCGTCAATTGCCGGACCAATAGCTAACTTCACATCAGGATATAACAACTTAACCGCATGCGCCATTAAATGTGCGGTTGAATGCCAAAAGACCTCTTTACCCTCAGCGGAATTAAAGTAAACCGGAATTATCTCAGCATCCTCGGTTAGTTCGTATGATAAATCAACTAACCGCCCGTTTACCTTAACCGCTAATACATTACTATCGTTAATCAGTTCACTAACTGCTAAACCCTTTTTAACAGTCGTGCTTTTATCGCCAATTACTACTTTTATCATATTTTATTTACAAGGACAAGATTTTACTAATAAATTTATCAAAAGTCAAGTTTTTTATCTATGTATTTTCAACTAAACTACTTTATAGTTTTATTATTTTCTTAAGCCCGAAAGTTATATTGTCTGTTTGGATTTTTAATAAATAAACGCCGGCTTTAAAATGACTAAACTCACTATTATAAATTGTAAGTTCATTACAATGACTAAAAACTTTTTCTAAAACTATCTTGCCCGTCGAATCAAAAATTTTAAGTTGAACTTTAGTTCCTATTGTGCACGGCAATCTAATTGTTACATTAGTTCGGAAAAAAGTAGGGCAATAAATATCATCAGTAGTATTCTTTATTAGATCCTTATTATCAGCAATAGCTAAATTAAACCCCTGAAATTTAGCAACAAATGCATCATACCTTCCGGCATTACTTCCTTGATAGTAAATATTGCCGCCCGGATTATATGTTGGGAAGTTTGTCGAAAGGGTAAAGCCGGTTAGAACTATATTATTGGAGTTATCAGTAGTAATTGACATCCCGTAGTCTGTGCTTGCGCCACCATAAAATGTTGCCCAGCGGACTGCACAATTTTCATCAAAGCTCACAATAAAAGCTTCATGCCCTCCAGCAATTGTGCCTTGAAAGTATCCTCCGGAGCTTGGCGGATAAGTTGGGAAATTACTTGATAGTGTATTACCGGTTAGATGTATTCCGCCTGTAGCGGTTGTTGATATTGAACGAGCAATATCAGCATATAAGCCGCCATAATAAGTTGCCCAAAGCCGTTCACCAAAAGAATTAAATTTTAAAATAAATAGGTCATCACTCCCGGCATTTGTGCCTTGAAAATAAACATTGCCGCCCGGATTATAAGTTGGAAAATTCGTTGATGATGTATTTCCTACAACAAACACTGTGCCATTAATACAACTGCGTATATTCCGCCCATAATCATTACTATTACCTCCGTAATATGTTGCCCATAGTCGTTCACCAAAAGAACTAAATTTTAAAATAAATGCGCTGCGATATCCGACAAGCGTTCCTTGATAATAAGCATTGCCCCCAGGGTTATAGGTGGGGAAATTACTTGACCGGGTCATTCCGGTTGCAAAAAGATTGCCCAACGAATCAACATCAATCGCATAAACATGATCTTCATCACCACCGCCGTAATAAGTTGCCCAAAGCCGTTCACCAAAAGAACTAAATTTTGCTAAAAATCCATCAAAAGAACCGGCATTAGTGCTTTGATAATAGGCATTACCTCCAGGATTATATACCGGTAGATTCGAAGAATAAGAGTTGCCAGCAATAAAAATATTACCTTGAAAATCAGTAGCCACAGCGTAAATTACATCGCTTAAACCGCCACCAAAACAAGTTGCCCAAAGTCTCCGTCCTAAACTATCAAATTTTATTATAAAGCCGTCACCACCACCGGTATATCCTTGATAATAAGTGTTGCCCCCGGGATTGTATAAAGGAAAATTTGAAGAAAATGTAATTCCACAGACAATAATATTACAGTTGTGATCGGAAGTTATTGCTAAACCAATATCATCGCTACTGCCTCCATAATAAGTTGCCCAGAGTAGTTGACCATTAGGAGAAAACTTAGCAACAAAAACATCAGCTTGGCCAAAGTTAGTTGCTTGAAAATATGCACCGGTGCCTGGATTATAAATTGGAAAATTAGTTGACTTTGTAAATCCCGTGATATAAATATTTCCTAAATTGTCAACAAATACTGAGCCAACTTCTCTTTGACCATCACAATTATCATCGCTACTGCCTCCATAATAAGTTGCCCAAAGTAAATCCCCAGGTGCGCCAATAATTGTTTGAACAAATAAAAGTCCAATAAAAATTAAAATTACACGCCACTTCATAGTTTTATGTTGTTTAGAAGATTCTGAAGTTTAGGGATCTCTTTATTATGTTTAAAATATTCCTCACGAAGGCGCTGATATAACTCTTTTCGGCGATCATATAGCCGCTTGTGTTTTCTTTTCGGAAGCACAGAGAGAATATACGCCGTAAGCAATGGTAAATACACCGTAGCATCACCGTAAACGACAACATTCTTTTCAATCTGCTGCGGATTAATCTTGCCCCAACTTACTGCTTCTTGTGGTGTTGCACCAGATAGCCCACCAGTGTCAGGACGCGCATCAGTAATATTAATATCATAGTCATGGCCCATCTCTTTAATCATTAAAATTTCCTGAATATGAGGTTCTGTCTGAAGCACAAAATTCTTCGGACTTCCTCCACCAATTAGAACTACTGCGGACTTGCCCCCAGAAAATTTGGCATTTAACACGATTGCCGTTGTTTCGTTGACATCAATACTAGGATTGATTTTCAGCTTAAAGTTTTTATTTTCAATAAGCTCTAAACCGGCAATATCCATCCCAATTGTGCTGTCGCCGGGCGAAGATGTAAAAATCGGGATACCTAACCGATAGGCACAGGCTAAAATACTTACTTCCCCAAGTTTATGCTTTTTTTCATGCTCATCTAACGCTTTACCTAAAAGATAATAAAACTCTTGCGTACCCATCTCTTTTTGAAACTCAGGACGCACAAGAATCTCGCGTAATCGGCGATCAGTCTCATATAAAACCTGCGCATCACCAAAGATATCATAGATTCGAAAAATTTGGTGCTCTCTCAGTTTAACATCATTAATACAATGAGTGCCTTGATAAAGTGGAAGATTAAATGCAAAATGCATATCGTGATACATATTTGCACCAGTGGCAACCATCCAATCAATATAGCCGTGTTTCATTAGTGGAATAATTGCTGATACTCCTAATCCTGCAGGAGTTAATGCTCCGGCAAGACTAAAACCAATTGTCACATTGTCTTTTGCCAGATATTCTTTAAATAAAAGACAAGCGGCTCGAAGACGTCCCCCATTATAGGCAAGCATTGTTTCTTCAATTAATTGAGCAACCGAGAATTCCTTAGAAATCGCTGGCGGAAGAATTCTTTTTCCACACAAAAACCTCTTTTTTTCTTTAGAACTTTTTTTCATACTGGATAAATTGTATAATAATATTAAGAAATGTCAACCTTAAATACCAAAAACGCAACTAAAAACCAGCTTAAAAAATTCTTGACATTCGTTAAATTTTTATTACAATGTAGTTTGTAATGGGCCTATAGCTCAGGTGGTTAGAGCGCGTCCCTGATAAGGACGAGGTCAGTAGTTCGAATCTACTTAGGCCCATTTAATTTTTATGTCACGCACTAAATTAGCACTAATTATTGTTGTTGCACTAATTACATATTTTTTTGTTATTGGGCTCTTTTTAAATCTTCTTAAAAATTTTAGAACTCCAACTGACGGTGCAATTGCAATTATTGAAGTTGAAGGAGTTTTAACTGATGCGCGCAGTGTTGTTCGCCAACTTAAAAAATATGCCCGAGTCCCAGATATCAAAGGTATTGTGCTGCGCATTGAAAGCCCAGGCGGTGGAGTTGTTGCGGCTCAAGAGATATACAATGAATTAAAACGCACTAAAGAACGTGGTAAGAAAATTGTAGTTTCAATGGGGTCAGTAGCTGCATCCGGAGGTTACTACATAGCAACACCGGCAGATTTAATTATTGCTAATCCGGGAACAATCACCGGGTCAATTGGCGTCATCATGAACTTCCCCATTGTTGAAGAACTGCTAAAGAAAATCGGCATAAAATTTGAGACAATAAAATCGGATAAATATAAAGATATTGGTTCACCCTTTAGGCCGTTAACTGAAAAAGAACGTGCACTACTTTATGGTGTTACTCAAAATATCTACGAGCAGTTTCTTAATGCAATAATTGAAAACCGAAAGATTCCTTATGACTCGTTAATTAAAATTGCTGATGGTCGAATCCTTAGTGGTGCGCAAGCTAAACAATACGGCCTTGTTGACTCCTTAGGAAGTTATGAAGACGCGATAAAAATTACCGCCAATCTTTGTGGTATTAAAAAAGAACCTAAAATTATTAAAGAGCCTAAACGGTTCTCAATATTAAATAAGTTTGGGCTTTCTCTTTTAAATCTCCTAGTACCGAAGCCGTTGTATTTACTTCAAAACTAACTCTTATTCTCCACCTTGTTCGCCGCCGCGCTCTGTTGCTGATCCGCCCAAATCGCGAATCATGCGACGCACTTTTCTTGCAGCTTCTTGAGTTTGAGTATAAGCCTGATCACGTTCTTCTTTAGTAGTTTTGCCTTTAAGATTTTCAACCGCTTGAGCAAATTCACCAATTGCCGTTTCTAATTCTTGAAACGCTTGTTGCATTTCTGGAGTTGGATTAGGATATTTAGCTTTTATCCTTGTTTATTGATTATTAAACCGGGTAATCCGCCGTTCCATTTGTGCAATATAACGCTCATAAGCTTCATCAGAGAGGGGTTTTGTGGGCCGAAGCGCTTGTGCACCACGTTGTTGTGAAACAATAAAGATAAGACCGAGTACCACAATAACACCGACTATTGACCAGACAATGATTCTTGTCTTCATTAGTTCCCCCTTTCTTTTAGTTTATTTTGTGGCACCACAACATTTTTTATATTTTTTCCCTGAACCACACGGGCAGGGATCATTACGTCCGATTTTCGGACTACTTATTTGTTGTGGCTGGATAAGTTTTGATGATTCTTTTTTATTACTTTCCTCTAATCCAACACTTGTTATCTCGGGCTTATAGGCATAAGCCGGCCTTACAACACGCTTTTCTTTGGGTAATTCTACTTGTGCTCTCAGTAACAGACTTACCGAGTCCCGATAAAATTCGCCCATCATTTCATTAAACATTTTAAACGACTCTTGCTTATATTCAATAAGCGGATCTTTTTGTCCATAGGCAACAAGACCAACTCCTTCGCGTAAAATATCAAGCGCATATAAATGATCGCGCCATTTGGCATCTATTATACGCAAAAATACTGCTTTGGCAAGAGTTTTAAAAATCTCTTCGCCTAATTCTGCTTTTCTTTCTGCAAGCCGGTTTTCAGCAATTTTTCGCAATGCATCTTTAAGCACTTCCGGTTTCATTTTAGAGATTTCATTTTCGTTTACAGTAAAATCGGCAAGAAAAATAACTCCAAATTCGCCCCGCAAACTTTCCCAGTCCCATTCTTCAGGATTTTTAGAGTTTGCATATTTATTTAAAAGTTGGCTAATAAGCTCATCAACTGATTGATAATAAATATCTTCTAAGTTTTCTCCTTTTAATATCTGATCCCGTAAATGATAAACAACTTCTCGTTGTTTATTCATTACATCGTCGTATTCTAAAAGATGTTTGCGAATCTCAAAATTGCGTGCCTCAACACGTTTCTGAGCATTTTCAATCGCCTTAGAAACCAAAGGATTTTGAATCGGCTCCATTTCTTTGACTCCTAATCGGTCCATAAGACTTGCAATTCGGTCAGAACCAAAAAGTCGCATCAAGTCATCTTCTAATGACAAGAAAAACCGCGATGACCCAGGATCGCCTTGACGTCCTGATCGTCCGCGTAATTGATTATCAATACGCCGTGCTTCGTGCCGTTCAGTTCCAATAATATAAAGTCCACACGGCACATCCTCAAGACATCCACCATGTTCTTCCCAATAAGCACACTTACCACCACCTGGAGTATTGATATAACACACCTCACCTTTGATAACTCCGGGTTCTAACTTAATATCTGTTCCGCGACCAGCCATATTAGTAGCAATTGTAACTGCTCCTTTCTTGCCGGCTTGAGCAACAATTTCTGCTTCTTTCTGATGATATTTAGCATTTAACACTTCGTGATTAATTCCGCGTCTTTTAAGTAACCGTGAAAGGGTTTCAGACACTTCAACTGATGTAGTCCCCACTAAAATTGGTCGGCCTTGTTTGTGCCAGCGTTCAATCTCGTTTATTACCGCGTTGTATTTTTCCCGGCGGGTCTTATATATCACATCAGGATAATCAATGCGCCGGATTGGCTGATTGGTCGGAATCTCAATCACGTCTAATTTATAAACCTCATAGAATTCTTGAGCATTAGTAAGTGCCGTACCGGTCATGCCGGCTAATTTTTCATACATGCGAAAGTAATTCTGAATTGTGATTGTTGCAAGAGTTTGAGTCTCTTCTTGAACTCGGACACCTTCTTTAGCTTCTAATGCTTGATGAAGTCCATCCGAAAATCTTCGCCCAGGCATAAGTCGTCCGGTAAACTCATCAACAATAATTACTTTATTGTCTTGAACAATATAATCAACATCGCGCTCAAAAAGTGAAAATGCCTTAAGGAGCGCATGGAAGTTATGAATAAGTTCACTTTTTTCTGCATACTTCCGATAAGCTTTTTCTTTCTCATAAAGCTTTTCTTTAGGAGTCAAATTCGGATCGTTAGTAATCCGTGCTAACTCTCCTGATAAATCCGGGAGGGTAAAGAAATCGGGATCCTGAGGAAACGCTTCTTTGCGTCCTTTATCGGTTAAGTCAATAGTGTTATTTTTCTCATCAATTACAAAATAAAGCTCGCGGTCAATTTCGTGGAGTTTTTTATCTCGTAAAAATTCTAACTCGGTACGTTCAATTAATCTTTTAACACCTTCCTCCTGTTCTAACTTCATTAACCGTTTGTTTTTTGGAGCACCACGCCGCGCTTGTAATAATTTAATCCCGGCTTCGCGCAATCGGTTCTCTTTAAGAAGCCGTTCAGCTTCGTCAACTAACCGATTAATAAATATATTTTGCGTCTGATATAACCGGCGCACTATCGGAGTTAATTTATCAAAACCCCGATCGGATGCTTCAACCGGTCCAGAAATAATTAACGGTGTCCGCGCTTCATCAATAAGAATTGAGTCTACTTCGTCAATAATTGCATAATAGTGACCACGCTGAACTTTATCCTCCCAGTTAACTACCATATTATCGCGCAGATAGTCAAAGCCGAATTCGTTATTTGTACCATAAGTAATATCACAATTATACTCGCGCTTGCGTTCCTGAGGTTCCATGCCTTGCTGAATACACCCGACAGTAAGCCCCAAAAATTCATAGATTGGCCCCATCCATTCCCGATCCCGTGCCGCTAAATAATCGTTGACCGTTACCAAATGAACCCCACGCTTTGTCAAACCGTTTAAATAAAGCGGCATCGTAGCAACCAAAGTTTTACCTTCACCGGTTTTCATTTCGGCAATTTTACCTTCATGAAGGACAATCGCACCAATTATTTGAACATCAAACGGCACCATATTCCAAGTAGTCTCAATTCCCCGCACAAGCCAACTTTTACCACAAAATCTTCGGCAAGCTTCTTTAACTAAAGCATAAGCCTCAGGCAAAATACTATCTAAACTTTCACCATCTTGATAACGCTTGTAGAACTCTTCGGTTTTTTTAGGAAAATCCTCATCAGCAAGAGTTTGGAACTTCTGAGCAAGGGCATTAATCTCGTGGACACGGGGCCAAAGCCGTTTCATTTCACGCTCGTGTTTGGTCCCAAAGATCTTTTTAATTAACTCTAAAAGCATAAAACCTTTATTTAAGTTCGGCAGTACAATGCGGACATCGGGTTGCTTTGATATTTATTACTGAATAACAATAAGGACATTGTTTTGTTGTAACTTCTTCAGTTTTAGGTTTTCGTAAACGATTAATTTGACGAATGAATAAAAAAAGCACAAATGCAATAATTATAAAATCAATAACTGTATTAATAAAAATTCCATAATTAATTGTCGGTAACCCTTGAGCTTTAGCTTCAACTAATGACTTAACAGTTTTACCCGAAAGATTTATAAATAAATTCGAAAAATCAATACGACCTAAAAGTAATCCAATAGGCGGCATAATTATATCATTAACTAATGAACTAACAATTTTCCCAAATGCTGATCCAATAATTATCCCAACCGCCATATCCAAAACATTGCCGCGCATTGCAAATTCTTTAAACTCTTTTAACATACTCGCCCCCTATTTTTTTTATTTATAAATCATACACTATTATAAAAATATGTCAAGTAAAATCAGCATTTACTTAAAAATACTAACTGACTATCACTATAACCACTTTAACTAAATAATACCACCTTAAAAATATTACTTTAAAGTAATATTTTTTTAAAGCGATTTTTTAATCTAAGTCTTTGAGATTCATTATGCTATTTAGAATTTGCTTAAAGGAGGGGGTACTGTTCCCCCAGTGGCCCCCTGAGTAGATTAGGAAGCTGTTGTCTTTGTCGCTTAGAGAGCAGTTATAAGAGTAGTTAAGAGAGCAGATTGGGA
>JANXBB010000069.1 GCA_025061975.1 Caldifarciminota bacterium
GCGTATGGGAGTATTTATCGGTCGGAGAGCGCATTACAAAAAAGCTATTGTAACTCTAAAAGAAGGTGAAAAAATTGAATTACTTGAGAGGTAAGGTATGCCAATAAAGACTTATCGTCCAATACCACTTTCTCGGAGATATTATACGGTATCTACTTTTGAAGAAATAACGACTGAGGAACCATATAAGCCATTGCTTAAACCCCACCCGAAAAAAGGTGGCAGAAATAATTTAGGCCGGATTACCGCCAAATATCGTGGTGGTGGCGAGAAACGGCATTATCGGATTATTGATTTTAAACGTGATAAATATGATATTCCGGCGGTGGTCAAGTCTATTGAATATGATCCTAATCGATCAGCACGAATTGCATTAGTTTGCTATCGCGACGGGGAATATCGTTATATAATTGCTCCTGAAGGTTTAAAAGTTGGTGATGAGATAATTTCTGGCACCAAAGATATTCCGATAAAAATTGGTAATGCAATGCCGTTAGAGAAGATTCCTGTTGGAGTAGAAATTCATAATTTGCAGCTTTATCCTAATTATAATTCTTATCTTATTAGAAGTGCTGGAACATCAGGCCAGATTTTAGCAAAAGAAGGTAAATATGCAGTAATAAAATTGCCTTCAGGCGAAATCCGAAAATTTCATTTAGCGTGTTTTGCAACTATAGGGCGGGTATCTAATCCGGACCATAAAGATATTTCGATTGGCAAAGCTGGTCGAACACGTCATATGGGTTGGCGGCCGAGAACTCGAGCGGTAGCGATGAATCCGGTTGATCATCCGATGGGCGGGGGCGAAGGTAAAACATCAGGTGGGCGACATCCATGCAGTGAAAAAGGGCTTATTGCTAAAGGCAAGAAGACTAGAAAACGCAATAAACACTCTTCAAAACTAATTCTTCAGAGGAGAAAATAATGGGGCGTTCAACTAAAAAAGGACCGTACGTTGACCAAAAACTATTAAAGAAAATTTTGAAACTTGCTGAGACCGGAGAACGTAAAGTAATTAAAACCTGGGCAAGGCGATCACAGATTCCTCCGGAATTTGTTGGGCATACAATTGCTGTTCATAACGGTCATCGGTTTATTCCGGTATATATAACCGAACAGATGGTCGGTCATCGATTAGGTGAATTTGCTCCTACAAGAACATTCCGAGCTCATTCAGGTCAGAGAAAGGAGAAAAAAGAGGAGGGTAAAGAATAATGGAAGCTGTTGCCATTGCGCGCTATCAACGAGGCTCAGTTAAAAAGATGAATCGAATTCTAGAGTTGATTCGGAATAAACCGGTAAAAGAGGCACTCTCAATCCTTGAATTTTTACCGAAACCGACAAAACGTGCAATACTTAAAACATTGAAATCCGCGGTTGCAAATGCATTAGTTAAAGCAGGCAAAGCAAAATTAAGTGAAGATGATTTGTATGTTAAAGAGGCAAAAGTTGATACTGGACCAATGTTGAAGCGTTATCGACCTGGACCACGTGGCAGTGCATCGATGATTCGGAAACGATCTTGTCATATTACAATTAAAGTTGCAACCAAAGAAAGGGAGTAACATGGGGCAAAAAACACACCCTATCGGTTTTCGGCTAGGAATTACTAAGACTTGGAAGTCAGCATGGTTTGCTGATAAGAATTATCGACAGTATTTGTTAGAGGACATTAAAATTCGTGACTTAATTGAAAAACGTTGCGCTGACGCAATGATTGCTAATATTAGAATTGAAAGAGTAGTAAATAAGACTACTGTAACAATTTATACTGCTGCACCCGGTAAAGTATTTGGAGCAGGGAGAAGAAACTTAGAAGCTTTACGAAACGAAATTAAGAGTTTAATTAATCGTGATGTTCAATTATTAGTCGAAGTTGTGCGAATACCTGAGCTTGAAGCAAAACTTGTAGCAGAAAGTATTGCTCAGCAACTTACTCAGCGTGTTGCACACCGGCGTGCCATGAAACGAGCGGTGACTCAAGCAATGCGTCTTGGGGCTAAAGGGATAAAAGTGATGGTTTCCGGGCGTCTGGCCGGAGCAGAAATTGCGCGATCGCAGTGGTATCAAGAAGGACGACTGCCCCTTCAAACTATAAAAGCTGATATTGATTACTATTGCAGTGTTGCAAAGACGATTTATGGGACAATTGGTGTAAAAGTGTGGATCTATAAAGGTGACGTAACAGAAGTGAGGGCATAATTTATGTTGATGCCGAAAAGAGTAAAATATCGTAAACAGCAGAGAGGCCGCAGAAAAGGCAAAGAAAGCCGAGCCAACAAATTGGATTTTGGAGAATATGGGCTACAGGCTTTGGAACCAACATGGTTGACAGCTCGTCAAATCGAGGCTGCACGTATTGCGATCACTAAATTTCTAAAGAAAAGTGGAAAGATGTGGCTTAGGGTATTTCCTGATAAACCTGTTACAAAAAAACCCGCAGAGACCCGTATGGGTAAGGGCAAAGGTTCACCGGAATTTTGGGTTGCAGTGGTAAAACCGGGTCGAGTAATTTTTGAGTTAGAAGGACTTAGTAAAGCAGATGCTTTTGAAGCATTGAGACGAGCTGCAAGTAAGTTGCCATGTAAAACTCAAATTATAACTCGTGAGGAAGTTGCTTATGAAAGCTGCTGAAATTCGCAACATGACAAAAGAAGAAATGTTAAAAAAATTAGAAGAATTACAAGATGAGTTATTAAGATTAAAAATTCGTCATGAGACGGAAGAACTGCCCAACCCACTGCGATTACGGACTATTCGCCGTGATATTGCTCGGATTAAGACAGTACTTAGGGAGCTTGAGCTTAAAGAAATTGCGAACAAAAAAGATCAAAAAACTTCGAAGAGTAAAAATAAATAACTGAAGGTAAATTTATGCCTAAAACTGTTATCGGAACAGTACTTAGTAACAAAATGAACAAAACAGTAGTGGTGCAAGTAGAACGGCTTGTTTTACATCCTCGGGTTAAAAAATATATCCGAAAACGTACCAAACTATATGCACACGATGAGAATAATGAAGCTAAGATTGGTGATAAAGTAATGTTAGTCCCAACAAGACCTTTATCAAAATTAAAAAGATGGCGGGTGATTAAGATTCTATGATTCAAGATTTTACACGACTAACTGTAGCTGACAATAGTGGTGCTCGCGTTGCAATGGTGATAAAAACTTTAGGCGGGCACTATAGAAGATTTAGTCATATTGGTGATGTAGTCGTGGTTACAATAAAAGATGCTTTGCCTCATGCTCCAATAAAAAAAGGCGACATTGCTAAGGCTGTGATTGTACGGCAGCGTAAGGAATATCGTCGGGAGGACGGCACTTATATTCGATTTGACGATAATGCCTGTGTGTTAATTGATGATAAAGGCGAACCCCGAGGGACACGCGTTTTCGGTCCAGTAGCACGAGAAGTGCGTGAAAGACATTTTACTAAAATTGTATCATTAGCAGCAGAGGTATTATGATGCTTAAAAAAGGTGATTTAGTTGAAGTAATTACCGGCGAGGAAAAAGGACGGCGCGGGAAAATATTAGAAATAATAAAAGACAAGAAACGCAACTTAATCCGAGCAGTCGTCGAAGGAGTTAATTTAGTTAAGAAACACAAGCGAACAGTTCGAGCGGATCGTCCTGGTGGTATTATTGAGATTCCTAGCCCAATAAGTATATCAAATTTAGGGCTTTTATGTCCGAAATGTGGCAAAATTACCAAGATCCGAAGAGAAAAGATCGAAGGGAAGCGAAAAAGAATT
>JANXBB010000080.1 GCA_025061975.1 Caldifarciminota bacterium
ATTAAAAATTTTTGGCACGCCGTGTGCAATAGCACCGTTTTGGTTTTTTCCGGTAAGCAAACAACGAAAATCCGGTCTGCTGCCGTTTAAATTCGGGCAATCAAAGTCCGAAGGGCGATACGCTAAAGGCATAGCTTATTATTTAGTGCTTAATGACTATTCAGATATTACTTTCAGTTGCGATATCTTAGAAAAAAAGGGGATCCAACCGAAAATAGAATTTATTTACCTAATAAATCCTTTAGCATCAGGGCAAATGTTTTTATCTTATATTCGGGAGCTTGATACTAAACGTCAGCGCTATAGTATTAACGCGAAACATCGATCAGTTTTTTTATTAAATTCAGAACTTAACAGTTATATTGACTTTCAAAGCGATGAAAGTTATATGCCAGATTATCCGGAAAATCGGGCGCAATGGCTTAAAAAAGAACTTTATTCCCAAGCTACTTTAAGCCGAGAAATTAAAAAAATCGGCCGGCTGGGGCTAAGAGTTGAACGGAAAGATGATTTTAGAACTAATGTTATTAATTGGAAACTACCGGGATTTTCGTTTAATTTTCACCGTCTGCCAATTTCTAAAAATTGGAATTTGAGTCCTGGGATAAGTTATCTGCGGATTAAAAACATAAGTTACCCCAATAATCGGAAGCGAATTTATCATGCCAATAACTGGACTACACGATTGGCAATTGCCAATCCTAACACTTTTTTAGGGAATTTTGATGTGCCGATAAATTTTAGTTTTGATTTAATTGATGATAATTATACAGATAGTTTAAGATTACAATTCCATAAGTTTCAAGCAGGTTCCGGGTTTAGTTTATCTCAAGTAATTTTTTATTCACTGTCTTTATCTCAAGCTTTAGATTATAATCAAACTATTACTTACCGCGAAAGGAATAGTTATTTTGATGCTCAACTAAAATTGAATTTGGGCGCATCAATTAATCTTTATCGACTTTTTGGAATTTCTTTAGGAGCTCTAAACAAGGTATTACATCGGATGACTCCTCAAGTTAATATAAATTATGCACCGCAGATGAAAAGTTATCGATATATATTTTATCCCCGTTTCGACACTACGCCGAACACTGCCGATATTGGTTTTTCAATAAACAACTTA
>JANXBB010000098.1 GCA_025061975.1 Caldifarciminota bacterium
AAGGTAACCACGGAGAGAAATTAATAAAAGCAGATGCATTATAGGGAAGATACGAAATTAAAACTGAGTCGGTGTAATATAAGTGGTGTTTCGTATCTGCCCCAAAAATCGAACAAACCACATAAAAATTTTCCTGAACTCGGTAACCGTAATTTTTTACTACTGCCTTGGGAATTAAAGGCGTATTAATTCCGTGAAAACTAAGCGGTGCGGTAATCTTATCAATCCCCACATCATATCCTGCGATCAGTTTAGTTGCAGTTATTCGCACAAAGTCAATATTCATGTTATTACCATACTCCGAATAAGCTAAAAAACTTAAATAAATACTGTCGGTAAAGTTGCCTAAGAATAGTTTATGTTCAATCCAACTTGATGCCCCGGGTCGATAACGTAAGATACTATCAATGGGGATAAAATTCGATAAATTTTGCGAGACTTCGACAACTATTCGATCTGCACAATCGCTATAACCCGGATCATGAAACATATAAAAACTAAGCGAACACGCATATAGCCCTCGCCCTAAATTTATCGGCCGAGTAATAAGTCGAGCTTTTGAACCTTCAGGAGCCGCATAGGATGGGTAACTTGCCATTCCTGAGCCTTCAAAAGGTAAACAGGGTGGATTAATATTTGAACTCCGTCGTTCCCAATTATGACTCCCAGCTAAAACTACACTGCGCCAACCATTAGGTGGAAAAGTATCAATATTGAAATTTTCTTGCAATACTATTGAGTTTTTAGAAAACGAACCGACGCTTGATTGAGTAATTATTAACACTAACAAAAACTTTATTATCATTGTCTAATGTGAATTTATCACGAACTATTTTAAAAGTCAAGTTTTGCAGTTTCCAATGAGTCTTAAATGGTTTAATTGATACTCCTCAATTATTTAATATTCCCTCTTTAATTTATAAATATTTTTATTATAATTATTGTAGCATGCGCGACTAATTATGAGCAAAAAGAAACAAGTAATTTTACTTAAAGTTTATTTAGAACGGAAATAAAACATTATGAAATTAGGAATTGCACAAATTAATGTAACGGTTGGCGATCTTTTAGGAAATACTCAAAAAATTATTAACTACATCAACAAAGCAAAAGAGGAAAAGCTTGATATCGTCGTTTTTCCGGAATTAGCGCTCTGCGGTTATCCACCGAAAGATTTATTGTTTCGTAAAGATTTCATATTGGCACTAAAAAAAAGTATAAAAGCTATATCAGAAGCTTCTTGGGGGATATATACTATATTAGGAAGTGTAGAAGTTGACGGAAGACTAAAGTTGTCACATTTGGATTTATCGCGCCAATGTGACTCATCGGGGTATAAAATTTATAATTCTGCTTTAGTCCTCTATAATAATAGCATTGTCTTTTCTCAAAGGAAAACTTATTTGCCTACTTATGATGTCTTCAATGAAGAAAGATACTTTTGTGCAGCAGATTATACAAAAATTTTTAAAATAAAAGATTATAAATTAGGAATCACTGTTTGTGAAGACATCTGGGTAAACAATGGGTTAATAAAAAATCTTGTCCAAAAAGGAGTTAATTTAATTGTTAATATCTCAGCCTCGCCGTTTTATGTCGGAAAATACAAAATTCGCCAGAAACTTCTAACTAACCTTGCTAAAATTCATAAGATACCAATTATTTATTGTAATTTGGTTGGTGGCTTAGACGAATTAGTGTTTGATGGAGGATCAATGGGGTATGATGGAAACGGCAAATTAATATTTGAAGCTAAACGATTTGCTGAAGATTTCATTGTTTGTGATTTAGCTAATCCTTACCCGATAAAATATCCGAAACAAAAATGGGATAATGAGATTGAAGAAATTTACTGTGCTTTAATTTTAGGATTGAAAGATTATGTTCAAAAAAACAATTTTAAAAAAGTAGTTATAGGACTTTCAGGAGGCATTGATTCCGCAGTTGTTGCTGCATTAGCCGTGAAAGCTTTAGGTAAAGAAAATGTCGAGTTAGTAATTATGCCTGGGCCATATTCTTCCGCTGCTTCGGTTACGGATGCACAAAGGGTTGCTAAAAATTTATCAATTAAACCCCATGTAATTTCAATAAACAAGCTTTACGAGGCTTACCTTAAAACCTTAGCACCAAAATTTAAAAACTTACCTTTTGACAGTACCGAAGAAAATATTCAAGCTCGCATCCGCGGGAATTTATTAATGGCTTTGTCTAATAAATTTGGCTGGTTGGTATTAATAACTGGTAATAAATCAGAATTTGCTACCGGTTACACTACTTTATATGGCGATATGGCCGGAGGCTTCGGGGTAATAGCCGATCTTTATAAAACAAAAGTTTACGAACTTGCTCATTATATAAACAAAACAAGTAAATGCGAAATAATTCCTAAAAGTATATTTAAAAAACCCCCATCCGCTGAACTACGACCGGGGCAAACTGATCAAAGTGATCTTCCGCCTTATGAAATATTGGATAAAATTATTTATTTGTATATAGAAAAAAATAAAACCAAGGAAGAAATAATCGCAATGGGATTTACAAAAAAAGTGGTTTGTGAAACAATCAGCAGAATTTATCGAAATGAATATAAAAGAAAACAAGCACCTGTAGGTATTAAATTAACTCCTAAGGCTTTTGTCTCAGGAAGACTTATGACGATCACCAACCGCTTTTTTTTCGTAAGCTAATAACTCCATATTAAATTGATTTAGGGTTGGGATTCGTTTAGGAATTTACTAATAAGCTCGCTGACGCGTTGTGGTAAAAATTTCCCTTTGACTTTTCTAAGTACTTCACCAACTAAAAATCCCAAAACGGTTGTTTTACCTTTTCGATATTTTTCCACTACATCATGATTTTCTTGAATCGTTTCTTTAATAATTTTTATTAACGTATCCTCCTCAAATGAAATTAGAAGACCTTTTTCTTCAGCAATTTCTCGGGCTCTTCTTCCTGTTTTAAGTATTTCTTCAAAAATCATCTTACCGGCTTTAATTGTAATCTCTTTTCTATCAATCATTGTTAAAAGTTCGCCTAAAACATCAGGCGAAACAGGAAATTCATTAATTGGAATATTTTGGGTATTCAAAACGCCACGAACTTCGGTAATTAGCCAGTTTGCAACCAATTGGACATTTGAACAGTGTTTTATGACAGCATCAAAATAATCAGCAAATTCTTTGGACTCAATAATTATATCAGCTGATTCTTCATTTAATTGGTACTTATTAACTAAAATTTTCTTTCGGGCCTGAGGTAATAAAGGAATTTCGCTTTGTATTTCATTGATTAATGATTGAGGAACAATCAAAGGAGGCAAATCAGGTTCAAAAAAGTATCGATAATCTTCCGATTCTTCTTTTGAACGCATTGGTAGTGCTGTTTTGGTTTTTTCGTCCCATAAAAGAGTCTCTTGAACAACTTTGCCGCCTTGGGTTAGTATTTTTGTTTGACGATTAATTTCAAATTCTAATCCCTCTTTAACATTACGTAATGAATTTAGATTTTTAAGTTCTGTTCTAACCCCCAGTTGCGTCTCACCAACTTTTCGTAAAGAAACGTTGGGTTCACATCGAAAATGTCCTTTTTCCATATCACAATCAGATACATTAAGATAAGTTAATATTCGCTTAAGTTCTCCTAGATATTGTACCGCTTCTTCGGGTGAACGAATATCGGGTTCGGTAACAATTTCAATTAACGGAACACCGCAACGATTAAAATCGACTAAGCTTTCTCTGCCGCTGTGAATTAACTTACCCGAATCTTCTTCTAAATGGAGACGTTTTATCCTTATTTTTTTTCCATTAATCTCAACATGCCCATTTACGGCCAAAGGTTCTTTATATTGAGTAATTTGATATCCTTTAGGCAAGTCCGGATAGAAATAATGTTTACGAGCAAAACTACTTTTTTTATTTATTGTGCAATTCAATGCTAATGCAGTTTTAATCGCTAATCTAACTGCTTCCAAATTCACTGTCGGCAAAGTTCCGGGTAGACCCAAACAAATGGGGCAAACATTACTATTGGGCCGATCCTTGAATTGAACCGCACAGGCACAGAACATTTTAGAACGAGTTTTTAACTGAACATGAATTTCCATGCCGATTACTGCTTCGTATTGATTGGTTCTCATTTTTACTTCCTTAACTCCTCAATCGCTAAGGCACAATTAAGTATTTCTTTCTCACAAAATGGTCGCCCAATAATTTGAATCCCCACAGAAAATCCATTTGAAGTTGACGGAGCAGGTACAGATATTGCAGGAATACCGGCAAGACTTACTCCGGTAGTAAAAAGATCTGAACGATACATCGCTAAAGGATTTGTAATCCGTTCGTTTAATTTAAATGGTAAAGTTGGTGAAGTTGGAGTAATAATTATATCACATTGTTTAAATGCTTCGGCAAAATCTTTTTTGATCAAATTTCGTACTTTTTGAGCAGTTCCATAATACTCCTCATAATATCCCTTAGATAACGCATATGTTCCTAAAAGGATCCGCCGTTTTACTTCTCGCCCAAATCCAATATCACGAGTTTTCTCGTACATTTCAATAAGACTTTCACATTTTTCACGCAAACCGTATCGAACTCCATCATACCGAGCCAAATTAGATGAGGCTTCAGCAGTACAAATTAAATAATAACACGCAAGGTGATATTGAAATAAAGGTAACGAAATAATTTTTACACTGCGAACAATTTTTTTAAGCTCGTTAATCGTCTCGTCAAAGATCTTTTTTACTTCATTGTCTATTTCACTCTCTAGCTCGATATATTCTTTAGGAATGCCTATTGTATATTCTGTAATTTTATTTTTATCTGGAACTAAAAGATCAACCGGGAGATTAACGGTTGTAGCGTCATAAGGATCGTATCCGGCAATAACTGAAAAAATAAGAGCGGCGTCACAAACGTTTCTTGTAATAGGCCCTATACAATCAAGTGAAGAAGCAAAAGCAACAAGCCCGTAGCGTGAAACACGACCGTATGTCGGTTTTAATCCAACTACACCACAAAACGAAGCTGGTTGCCTTATTGAACCACCGGTATCAGAACCTAAAGCTCCGATGCTTCCACCATAAGCAACAACCGCTGCAGATCCTCCACTTGAACCTCCGGGAACATAATCGGGATTAAGAGGATTTTTAACCGCCCCGAAATAAGAAGTTTCACTTGATGAACCCATAGCGAATTCATCGAGGTTGGTTTTGCCAATAATTATTGCACCAGCTTCCTTCAATCGTTTTACTGCTGTAGCATTATATGGACTTATAAAATTATATAAAATTCTTGATGCACAAGTCGTCAGTTCACCTTCAACACAGATATTATCTTTGATCGCTATAGGAATCCCAGCTAAAAAATGAAGTGCAGCACCGCCTTTAAACTGTTCTTC
>JANXBB010000212.1 GCA_025061975.1 Caldifarciminota bacterium
AGTTTCCCTGGCAGTGCAAACAAAACCCTTCACAACCCTACTAAATTCTAAATAAGCCCAAGCTTCTTACACTAAACATCTTGACAATTACTAAATTTCTTATATAATTAGAATATATGACCGATTTGTTCAAAAAATCTAATTATTTTTTTACTTGTTTTAGAATGTTTAAAAAATTTAGTCTAAAATTCTAATTTATTTATGACTATAAAAAGGGCGTTGTGGGTTGTTGGTGTAGTTGGTCTGGTGGTGGTTGTTGCAGGAGTTTTGGTTAGGGGTATTAAAATAAACGCTAATTTAAGTGCTTATCTTCCTAAAAATGATTCGTTGGTTTGGTTATTTAATTATATCGGGGAGAAATATCGGGGAAATTATCTTGCTATTGTTGCTATTGAGAGTGAAGATATTTTTAGTAAAGAGGTAATCGAAAAGATAAATGTTATTACTCAGGGGCTAAAATCTATAGAGGGGGTTGCTGGAGTTTTAAGTTTGACTAATATTACTGACATCAAGAAAACTTCGCAAGGAATTGAAGTTGGAAATATTGTAGATGAAAACCAATTGCCGCAAACTGATTCGGCACTTTTAGAGTTTAGGAATTATGTTTTATCAAAAGAACTTTATCGTGGGCACATAGTCGCACCGGATACTCGCGCAACCCTAATTATTGTGCGGCTTTGGGAAGATATTGACCAAACTAAAGTTACTGACAAGATCAAAAAAGTCGTCAAGGAAAATTTGCCTCCGGGCAAAGTATATTTTGTCGGATTACCGTTTCAGATCGCCGAAATTAATCGGCTGATTCGGCAGGATTTAATATTGCTAATCCCTATTGTCACGATAGTTATCGCTGTGGTTTTATATCTCAACTTCGGGACCGCAATAGGTGTTTTTATCACTCTAATTACAATTGGTGCTGGGGTTGTTATTAATATGGGTCTGATGAGTCTATTTAAAGTTAAGTTAACAATTATATCAAATATTATTCCAGTAATTCTTTTTACTGTAGGGAGTGCTTATTGCATTCATGTACTTTCAAAACTTAGCGAGGTTACAAAAATTCAGGATGCTTTTCAAAGCCTAAAAGGAATAATAAAACCGGTTACGCTTTCAGCACTTACTACAGCAATTGGCTTTAGCGCATTTATTTTCGGTTCATATCTTCCAATTATCCGCGAATTCGGAAT
>JANXBB010000071.1 GCA_025061975.1 Caldifarciminota bacterium
AGCTACTAAGAGATGACCGGGATTATATGGATACCGGTTAAGCATCACAAAAGCATGTTCACCTTTGATAACACAAAGATTTTGATCGCTTCTATTTTTGCATAAAAAACATGTTTTTTGATCTTTTTTATTGCTTATTTCTTTTATATAAATGCTACGCCACGGCGCCCAAATTAGCTTCATTGCTAAAAAAGTGGCAATTGCCCGGTTTTTTTATTAGAGAACTCGTCAATTCCTTGTTTACTATTACCTAAGATTGATATTTTACCAAAAACTCCGTCATAACCTGGTTTAACATTAATTTTCCCTGCTCGCATTAACTCAATCGCTTTAGCAATTTGTTCATTACTATATTTTTTAATATCCTCTAAGTCGGCATGTAATAATACATTAAACTCACCTTTAAACTCTCGAACTAGTCTTAAATAAATATTTCGTACACCAAGGGTATCACGACTAGTACCAATTACTTCAGCAATAATCTCTTCTAAGGGAACTAAACTTTTATAAGGAATTGCATTTTCTGGTATAAAACCTTTAGGACGATCACTAAGGAGCAAAACCCGATGAGCTACACCAATTGTTAACGGTTTTCCGCAAACCGGACACAGATCATCATTCGCCATCGCCTCATCAGGACTCATTACGACATTACAATTCCTATGTCCGTCCCAGTGATACTTCCCTTCTTCAGGGAAAAATTCAATTGTATATAAAAATTTTCCCCGGTCTTTGGTTCTTAATACTTCTTTTATTTCATAAAAATTAAGCATTGTGCTGAACACATTAGCCTCTCTACCAATCCGTGACGGAGAATGTGCATCTGAATTAGAAATTAAAGTGTAATGATCAAGACTTGAAAGTAACCAATTCATTGGGGGGTCGGACGATAAACCGGTTTCCAAAGCGAAAATTTGTTTACTCAATTCCCCAAAACACTCTTCGATAGAATCAAATCCTGATTTTGATCCAAATATAGAAAACCAAGGAGTCCATATATGCGATGGCACGATAAAACTATCGGGGCTTATCTCCAAAATACCTTCTAACATTTTTTTTGCATCCAAAGTTAACGTTGGACGACCATCGGCATTAAGGCTTCCGTATTTACTTAAGAAACTATTAATCTTTTCTACTTCTTTAAAATTTGGGGAAAATATAATATTATGGATCCTACGAAGTTTCCCTTCTTTGAAGTAAACATTGCTTACTTCTGTAGTGAGAATAAAATAAGTGTCGGTATACTTATAAAGCCCACCTTCTGCTTCGTTTAACTCTGACTTAAGCATGGCTAGCCATTTTGGATGAGTAAAATCACCAGTAGCAACTATCTTAATTCCTTTTTCTTGAGCAGCCTGAGCAATATTAGCAATTACCATATCACTGCTCGTAGCACGAGAAAATTTTGAATGTATATGAAAATCTGCAATTATTTCCATTTATTTTATTTTATAGAATAAGTATTGCCCTGTCAAGGAGAGAGTCGTAAAAATCTATTTAATTTTTTTTAATTCGTTTTGAAAAGCAGAAAGAAAATTCAATGCATCTATCGGTGTCAATTCGTTAATATTAAGACTTTTGAGTTTTTCTAAAATGTCTCTTTCAATAAAATGTATACCGGTATTCCCAACCATATTTGAAGGTTTTTCAAAATTTATGCACTGTAAACTTAACTGTTCAGATTTCTCTAGTTCTTTTAAAATTTCTTTGGCTCGGTCAATTACCGAAATAGGGATACCGGCAAGCTTTGCCACAGCTAACCCATAACTCCGATCTGATTTGCCGGGCATAAGCTTTCGTAAAAAAATAATAGTATCTTTGGTTTCCTGAGCAATAAAATTATAGTTTTTTACCCGGGGTAAATATTCTGCAAGATCTGTAAGTTCGTGATAATGGGTAGCAAACAATGTTCGCGGGCGAACTACCGGATTTTGATGCAAATATTCGATTACTGCCCAAGCAATCGCCAGACCATCGTATGTAGCTGTCCCCCGACCAATTTCATCTAAAATTACTAAACTTTTAGTTGTAGCGTTATTAAGAATATTAGCAGTTTCCATCATCTCAGCAAGAAAAGTAGATACGCCCTGTGCTAAATCATCAGATGCCCCTATTCGGGTAAAAATCTTATCGACAATTCCTATGTGCGCCTTTTTGGCTGGAACAAAAGATCCAATTTGTGCCATTATTGTAATTAAAGCAACTTGTCGCAAATAAGTAGACTTACCTGCCATATTGGGGCCGGTTATAATAAGAATCTGATTGTCTTTTAAATCAAGTAAGGTATCATTGGGCACAAATGGTTCATTTGTTAGCTTCTCCACAACAGGATGCCGACCTCCAACGATTTCAATTTTATCTGAATTGTCAACGATAGGCTTTGAATAATCATTATTTTGTGCTACTTTCGCTAGACTGGATAATACATCCAATTCGGCTATTATCCGAGCGGCGTCCAATATACGAGGAATTTCTTTAACCAGATTTCTTCGAAGTTCAACAAAAATCTCATATTCTAATAATTTTATGCGCTCTTCAGCATTTAAAACTTTGTTTTCATATTCTTTAAGTTCAGGAGTAATAAACCGTTCACAATTAAGTAAGGTTTGTTTGCGTATATAATGTTTAGGGATTAAATTCAAATATGATTTAGTAACTTCAATATAATATCCGAATACCGAATTATACCCAACTCGCAAATTGGGAATGCCGGTTTTCTCGCGTTCTCTTTGTTGTATCTGAATTAAATATTCCTTAGCGGAACTAGCAAGATTTCGAAGTTCGTCGAGTTCTTTAGAATATCCAGGTTTTATTAATCCCCCTTCGGTAATTGTCAGCGGTTGTTCTTCATTTAGTGTTTGTTCAATACACTTGACAATCTCAGAAAAGTCACCTAATCTTGATGAACAATTTTGTAATAGTTCAGATTTTGTTTGCATTAATTCTTGTTTAATCTCTGGAATTCTTTTCAACCAGTTTTTTAACGCAATGATATCACGGCCGTTTGCTCGTTCCACAGCAATTCGCGATGCGTTTCTTTCTAAATCACCAATCTCTGCCAAAATTTCCTGTAGCCTGGTTAATGTAAAAGGACTGAGTATTAATTCTTCTATAGCATCTTGCCTAAGTTTTATTTCATTAACATTAATAAGAGGAGCCAAAAGCCATTTACGCAAAAGCCGTGACCCGAGCGGAGTTTGCGTTTTATCTAAAATATCAAGTAGGGTATTTTTCGACGAGCCGTCACGAATTCGTTCAGTAAGTTCTAAATTCTTTCTTGTTGTCCAATCAATTAGCATATAATTGTCATCACGGTAATGTGTAATCTTTCTTATGTGCGGCAACGCAGTTTTTTGAGTTTCGCTCAAATAATATAAAATCGCTCCTGAAGCTTTAATCGCTAAAATCATATTCTCCAATCCCAAACCCTCTAGTTTAATTACACCAAAATGACTTTTTAGCTTTTCAGATGCAAAATCATAAGAAAAATAATAACTATCAATATTTGACACTGCTGCTAAACAAGAATCAGCAAGATATTTTGAGAAATCTTGCCAAGAATCCGGAATAATTATTTCTTTTGGTGTTAACTTTTGAATTGTTTCTTTTAAAGACTCAAGCTTCATCTCACTAACATAGAATTCGCCGGTTGACAAATCTGTATATGCTATCCCACACTGGTCCCTTTCAGCAACGACGCTAAGCAAAAAATTATTTTTCCGTTCCTCAAGTAAAGCAGGCCGGAGGATTGTGCCTGGCGTAATAACCTCGACAACGTCACGACGTATCAATTTCGAAACCCCGGGTGCTTCCAGTTGCTCACAAATCGCTACTTTTAGTCCGGCATTAACTAACCGTCCAATGTAATTATCAATCGATTTTACAGGTATCCCTGCCAAAGGAACTCTCGATGATTTTCCATGATTTCGAGACGTAAGGGTTAGACCTAAAATTTTTGCGCCCAGTTTTGCATCCTCATAAAACATTTCGTAAAAATCACCCATACGAAAAAGGAGAATTGCGTCTTTATATCGTGCCTTGATCCGATGATATTGCTGTAAAAGTGGTGTAAGCTGTTCGGTCATTAGATATATACTTTTAGTTGTGTCCTAACTTATAGATTGCGGGTAATTTTCTACTATCTGATCTAAATAATATCGAGTCTTACCAACGTCATCCCGTAGCAAATATAGTCGCGCTAATGCTATTTTGTACAAAACCTCGTTTTTTTTCTCAGCCGGCACTCGGAGAAAAAGATTAATAGCATTGTCCAGATCTTCTTTCTTTTCGTAAATTTGAGCTAATGCAAAATATAAACTTAAATCAGTGGGAATGCGATTTATAAGTTCCTGGTATCGTTTAATTATCTCGTCATAGCGATTAAGGTCATAAAGTGCTTGCTCTAAGTCTTTGGAAACAAGATAATGTTTTTCCGGATAATAGGACAAAAACTCATCCCAAATTTTAATTGCCAGTTCAGTCTCTTGTTTCCGGTAATAATACTTACCAAGTAAAATTAATGCCTCAGGATGTTTTCGTGAATGCGCAAGTGCTTCCTTTAGATACCTTCCAGCATCTTCAGAACTTTTATCGAAACGAGCTTTTGCCAGTTTAACATAACATTCAGAAAGTATTTCTTTGCTGAAGTTTGTCATTTTTTTAAGTAGCTCTTCACAATTTCCCCATTGTTCAGTGCGTAGATACAATTCAAAAAGATTTTTGTAATGTTCAGGATTATTTTTCTCGATATTTATGAGCTCCTCATAAATAGCAATTGCTTTCTGGTTGCGACCGATGTCAAAATAATATTTCCCTAATGCTTTAAATAATCTGCGTTCATCTTCAACACTTATATTCCTTCGAAGAGCTAGTCGTTCAAAAATCTTTGCAACTATCTCATTGTCGTTTTTCTTTTTATATAGTTCAGCAAGTCTCAAATACGCATCGATGTTATTAGAATCAACTTTTACCGCATCCTTTAAAAAATTAATAGCATCATCGATTCTCCCGTCGAGCATTGCCCGGAGTCCTTCGGTATAAGAGAGTGGCAAGAACTTTTTTTTATATAAATAATCTCTAACTAATGGATATGCTGCAAGAATTGCTATTAAAAGTAGAATAATAATTAAAATCTCCATAAAATCACTCCTTCGTTGACTCGATTTCCATCCCCTCAAACGGCAAATTTCTTAGTTGGGTTAATTCAGCTAAAAGAGCTTCGTTTTCTTTTTTTAGTTTATTCAGCTCGTTTCTTAACCTAATTTCGTTTACTAACCAAAAAAACCCGGCTACTATTAAGCCAAAAACAAAAGAATAAAACATAACTAACGCTAATGGTGAATTATAATACGTCTTCGCAAACAAACGCACTTCAGAAACAGGAGTTATATTCTGAAACAACAAAAAAACTAGTAATATTCCAACAATAAATACTATGACAATTCGTATTGTAGTCACAAGCCCTCCTTTAAGTTTTCAATATAATATACTTTATTTTGCACATTGCAGTTACTTTTGTCAATAATTTCTCCAATTAATGTCCAACCTTTAATATTCGTTATGCGGCATCGATAAATTTCGCCAATTTCTAACTTATCTTTAATAATAACCATCTTATTATCCTTAGTTCGACCTTTACTATAAGGATAAGTATAAAACTCAACAAGAATCTCACATTCTTTATTTAAATACGAATTAATCCGTTCTTTAGTAATTTTATTCTGATATTCAATTAAACGAATAAGCCTTTCTTGAGCTATTTTTGCATCAACCTTAGGAGTAATTTTTTGAGCTTTTGTATAAGGACGTTCAGAGTATTTAAACATATAGGCAAAATCAAATTTTATTTTGCCCAACAAATCAAGAGTTTCTTTGTAATCATCGTCGGTTTCTGTAGGAAATCCCACCATTACATCTGTGGTAAAAACCAGGTCTGGAATAATTTGTCGTCCTTGCATTACTTTCTCCAAATATTCTTCTTTTGTATAGCCCCGGTTCATTAACGCTAAAATTCGATTCGATCCGGATTGTAATGGAAGATGAATATACGGACAAAATTTCTTTAGCTGGCTAAAAGTTTCCCAATGTTTAACAGTTAAATCTTTAGGATGAGAGGTAAGAAATCTCAGGCGATAATATCCATCAAGTTGATCAATCTCTTTTAGAAGGGTTAAAAAATCAGCATTGTTATCGTGCCACGCTAACACATTCTGACCAATTAGAGTAATCTCTTTTACACCGTGTCTAATTAATGACTCGGCCTCAGTAACTATCTGAGAAAGCGACTTAGAACGTTCGCGTCCCCGAACATAAGGCACAATGCAATAGCTACAATAATTATTGCAACCACGCATAATTGAAATATATCCAACAACAGAGGCATTATTAGTCTTAGGAATAATATGCTCGTAATTTTCCATTGTAAACTCAGTCGCTACCTGCGGTAATTTTGTTTTATAATATTCATTGATCAATTTTGGTAAAAAACGATACTGATCAGATCCAACCACTAAATCAACGTTAAATTTTTCTATTAAGAGGTCTTTTAGATTTTGAGCCATACATCCTAAAACGCCAATAATTAACCCGGGCTTTTCGTATTTAAGACGCCGCCAAAAATTCAATTGTCCTAAAGCCCTAATTTCAGCATGACTTCTCACTGAACAAGTTAACACTAAAATAATATCGGCTTCTTTTACGTCTGATACCTCTATAAAATTACTTTCTTCCATAATTCGCCGGATTACCCCGGCATCATATTGATTCATTTGACAACCGTATACCTTTATGTAGAATTTAAGTTCGCACATTTTTACTCTCAGGGCAATTTATTACCGGTATTATTGGTCATTTTAAGTAAATTCCGAATCGAAACAATCTTGTTGTCTTTTATAAAGACCCTAGGAACCCGAGGCGAAATCCGTGTAATTATCTCGTAAGGAATTGTATTCGCCTTGTCTGCTAATTCATCAACATAAATTGCCTTATCATCAGCACGGCCAATTACTGTAACCGGTAGTCCTATTTTAACCCCTTTTAGTTCGGTAACATCAATCATAGTTAGGTCCATACAAATATTACCAACAATCCTTGCCTTCTGAGGGATAAATTTCTCGCCGTCAGCACAATGGACGATCACTTCGCCATTTTTCAAATTGTAAGGCAACCCATCACCATATCCAATAGAAATTACACCAATTATCGAATCACGCGAGGTAAAATATTTTCTTTGATAGCTAATACTATATCCTTGGGGAATAAATCTAAGATTCACAATTCGTGTCCGTAGACTCATAACCGGCTTTAAAGAAATACTGCGCTCAGTTAAACTATGTCCATTAGGATAAATTCCATAAATAATAAGTCCAGGCCTAATCATATCAAAATCCGCTGCCGGGAAATTGATAAATCCTGCTGAATTTGAGGCATGTCGAATAAAATTTTTTAATCCTATTTCTCTTAATTTTTCACACAGATTGGTAAACTTTCCTATTTGAATTTTTGTAAATTCATAGTCTAGATCCGCTGATGGGAAATGGGTAAATATTCCGTCAATAATTATTAACCTGTAGTCAATAATCTCTTGAATTTGCTCTAAGGCTTTGTCGTAATCTAGTCCTGTCCGGCCCATTCCGGTGTCAACTTCAATGTGAGCGTGAATATACGCATTACGTTTCTTCGCACTTAAATAAAGTTCGTAAGCAAACTCCATTTCGCTTATTGTTGGTATTAAATCGTATTCCCACAATGCATCAATTTCGAAATAAGAAATTGGGCTTAAGATTAATATCGGAGTTTTTATCCCGCTATAGCGAAGTGAAATACCCTCTTCAACTCCAGCAACTCCTAACATATCAACCTCATCTTGAAGAGCCCAAGCTACTTCTTTAGCACCATGACCGTATGCATCGGCTTTAACTGCTAGTAAAATTTTTTTGTTGCCTAAAAGCATTTTCACCGCTTTAAGATTTGCATATAACGCATCCAAATCAATTTCCGCCCAGGTCCGACCGAAATTCATAAAATTATACTAAATGAAAAGTTTCTTAATGTCAACTTAATAATGTCTTTAAATTTAATTTGTGAATATTACTTAAAAATAATACTCAAATTTCAATTATTTTATTATAACTTACTGACTATCATTAAATAAAACAATTTCGGTGCTTCGGGACTGTACTGTCCCCCCGACGACTTTTTATACTACAATTTTAATGAATAAGAATATTTAATGCAATTAATAATATAATTCCTAAAATTAGAAACATCAATTGGCCGAACGATTTTTTTAAATCTGTTACATGATGGAGTTCCGGAATTAAATCAGTGCCGGCTACATAAACAAATCCTCCGGCAGCAATCGGCATTAAATAATATGCATATTCTATTACGATATTGCCCACAATTAATGAAACCACAGTTCCTAAAACAGCTGCAAGAGCACTTAAAAAATTAACTGCTAACGCTTTTCGGATACTAAAATTCCCGTACAAAAGAACGCCGAAATCTCCGATCTCTTGAGGAATTTCATGAAGTACTACTGCAATAGTTGTTGCAAGCCCGATTTTGTTACTGACTAAAAAACTTCCGCCAATTAATAATCCATCAATAAAATTATGAACTGTGTCACCGATCAAATTCAAAAAAGCAATCGGATGAGGATGTGCTTTAGAAGTCGGTATGTGACAATGCCGCCAACGTAAGAATTTTTCAAGGACAAAAAAGATTAAAATTCCGCTTATAATAAAGACCGATATCAAAGGAGTATTACCAAACTTTTCATAAGCCTCAGGGATCAAGTGCACAAAAGCTGCAGAAAGTAACGACCCGGCTGAAAAACTTACTAAAAACAAAAGAATTTTTCTAAGAACAGCTTCTTTTACTAAGATAAAAATTATTCCAATTAACGATATAACGCTTACAACGATTACCGCAATTATCGAGTATATAATTGACATGAATCAGATAAACTTTTCGAACCGATCCTTGTCGGCTTTACATATTGGGCATAATTCTGGAGGGGCAATTCGAGCACAAAGATAACCACAAACTCGACATCGCCAAACCGGTAGAGATAATTTTAATACTTTTTCTTGAGAAGCATTTTGGGACACAGTTAATTTATTAGCAAAACCACGTCGATCGGGAATTGAATGGACCTTTTTGTTTTGATCAATAACTTCTTTCGTTACATACAATCCACAATAACAAAAACCATAATCTTTAAGATCGTCATCTCGATAATCACATGGGCAGATAATATCTAAGTCCAGACTCCGAACACCTAAAGCAATGCGGCACGGACATGAAAAATATCCATAGCGTTTTTTATTATAAATTAACCCGCGGATTAATTCTTTAGTAAACTCAACATCAGGATTTAAGTAATAACCAGATGCTTCAGCATTTTTTTTAAACTCTTCATAAGTCGCTAAAACTTCTTGTTCGGTAACTACTATCTCATTCATAATTTCAATGCGGTTCGTAGTTTCTCTTCATCATATCCTACAATGCATATTTCGTCGTTAATAACAATTGTGGGAAAAGAAACTTGTGGATTGCATTTTCGAATCTCGCCGATTATTTTCTCGCGGTCGGTGCTGTCTAATAAGTCTACATCAATGTAGCTATAAGCAATGTTATAATTACTTAAAAACGCTTTAGTCTTTTTACACCATCCGCAAGTACTCAATGCATAAAGCAAAATTTTGCCCTTGTTTATTCCAGAAACATGCACAAATTGCATATATGATTACTCCTCAAGCATTACTAAATCAACTGGTTTAGGTGCTTTTACCGAAAGAAATGCCGCCGGTTCGTCTCCAACATTCGCAAAGGAGTGAGGAATATTCATTTTGCCTTTCACAACATCGCCGGCAGTGGCAATTAATTCCTTATCTCCGATTTTAAATTTTATTCGTCCTTTGATTATAAAAAATAACTCATCAGTCGTTGGATGTTTGTGTAGTGGCACTTTCTTACCTACCGGTAAGTTATAAATATACGGAGCGATTGCTTCGTAATCACCAAAAAATGGGTTAATTTCAACTTCTTGGCCGTAGGAAATCTTCTGCGCGTGATGAATATGAATTTCTTCAAAATCTAAAGCTACTTCAATAAATTTTTCGCGCACTGCTCCGCAGTTGGGGCATTTCTCCGGTGGGTTATCCCCTTGATGAATATATCCGCATACTGTGCAACGCCATTTTTTCATTTTTTCCTCCTTGATTTTATGGTCCGATATGCATTAATGGATACTCAATATTATATGCCTCAAATTTTTCAGCATTTTCACGTTCAATTTCTAACAACCGATAATGTCCCATCTCCATCGATGCAATGTACAAAAGCATATTTTTAATCTCTGATTTCGAGTTATAGCGTTCCGCAAGTACGGTATAAAAATCAAAAGCAGCTTTTTCAGCTTCTAAAGCCTGGGTCAGGATAGCACTAATCGGCATATCCTCGGATGAAATATTAATTGTGGGCAGAGGGACCGGGGTTTTATCAGGAAGTGTGAACTCAGTATTCCCAAACTCTTGATAATAGAGATCTTGGAAAAACAAATAATGCCGATTCTCTTCATTGGCTAAAAACTTAAGACGGTCTTTTAATAGAAAGTTAGATACTCGATCTGCGGTTACTTCATATATCTTTTTGCTTTCTAATTCAGCTTTTAGAGCAGTTAATAACAGATCTTTCAAATTAAACTTACTAATGTCCATTCGATCTCCTATAAAAAAGTAATCCCCCGATAGTCGGGGGATTACATAGATTTTTTTGTAATTTATTACTTACTTTTCCAAAGGCCGTGAACATTACAGTATTCTCGAGCAGTTACCGCGTTAGCCTCGACACAAAATTCCGCTTCAGGAAGATCGCCGGGTTTTAAAAATTTCCGATAAGTTCTACCGTTAGCAATTAGCTCAATCCATTCGATATAATGCTTTTCTTCCATTGGATGGGGCACAGAACCAACTTTTATTTTAAAACCGTTTGCAGTCTTTTCGATAACCGGTACGTGTTTTTCCATCCCGACATCAGCGGTTTTTTCGGCAAGCATTTCCATGGGCTCACCGCAACAAATGATCGTTCCTGCGCCGGTATGTAAAACCTCGACGATGTTGCCACAAACCTTGCATTTTAAAATTGCTAACCGGACAGTCATTTTTTTGAATCCGTCTTAGAAGTTTTCGTGCTCATTGGTTTTCCGCAACAGATAAGTGAAATCTCCGAACAACCACATGGTTTTGAAACTGTGACCTCAAGACCACAAACTTCACAAAATAATTTAGGTTTATTTTTTGCAGTTTTTTTAGATGTTTTTTTTGTGGGCATATTATACCTCCTCTAAAAGTCCGGTAAATGTATCGTGATGCTCTTCTTCATCTGCTAAAATCGCTTCAAAGAGTTTTTTAGTGGTAATATCGTTCTCCCTTGTAGCGACTTCAATTATTTCCTTGTAAAGTGTGATAGCCCCTTCTTCATCCTTAGCATCTTGCGAAAGCATCTCTTTGATATCAGTGCCAACAAAAATTGGATCAGGCTTTGTTGTTGGTATTCCACCTAAATAATTAAGTCGTTCGGCTATTGCCTCGGCGTGTTTCATTTCTGTAATCGCAATTTTCTTTAATTCGTCTTTAATCGCAAATGCCTTTACACCTTTCCACTGAACATGTTGCCACATATACTGGATAGAAACTTGCAATTCACGGGCTATTGCTTTATTTAATAATTCCATTAAATGATTACTGGGCATATGTACTCCTTTCTTTGTAATTTAGACGTTAAATTATATAATAATTTTCGCTTAAAGTCAATCATCATTATTTTTTAATTTTTTATGACAAAGCCACCAATCGACACATTCAAATTCACCACTTTTAGCTTTCTCTAATCTTTCACTCAAGGTTTTTCGGTCTCGTGCTGGTGGGATAATAACATGATCACCAAAAAGTTCGTTATTAGGCCAATTAGCCGGCATTGCTACATGGTATTGATCAGAAATCTGCATTGCCTCAACAGCGCGCAATATTTCATCAACGTTTCTCCCTAGTTCCTGTGGATAGTAAAGAATAATGCGAACAACTCCTTTGTCATCAACTACAAAAACTGCTCGTACTGTATTACTACCTTTGCCGGGATGAATTAAACCTAGCATTTCGGCAACTTTACCGGTATCCGCAATTATGGGGAATTCGATTTGTACCCCTAATTTATCCTTTATCCACTCCATCCATTTAAGATGGGAAAACACTTGATCGACACTTAATCCAATTAGTTCGCAATTAAAGGCTTTGAACTTTTCGTACCGTTTTTGAAATGCAACAAACTCTGTTGTACAAACCGGTGTAAAATCAGCGGGATGACTAAAAAGGACAAACCATTTACCGGCGTAATATCCTGGTAACTCAAGTTCGCCATGCGTTGTTTGAACCTTTATTTCCGGAAATTTGTCACCTAATAATGGCATTGTTTTTTTATCTATGCACATATTTTCCTCCCAAGTTAATTGTAATTGCACCTCTTATTAGACTCAAAATTTTAGAAGCAGGATTCGCTATTTAATTATTCCCAGCCAATCACGAAGAAGAAATGTTAAGCGCCCGATCAATAACGAAATTCGAGCCATTACTGTATATCCGAAGGATGCTCCAAATCCGAGCATTATAAAAATAATTCCTAAATATGATAATGGCTTTAGGATTCCTTTTCGCTCACGTGAAAAAAAGAAGTAACTAATTGTAGCAATTACGCCTATGAAAATTATTATCGCCCACAACCCTGCATATATCGTTTCAAAAGTCGACCGGGTTATGACAGTAGCTTTTAGTTGCTCAATTATTGATGCATCTATCGCGCGTGGAATCGAAGCTCCGGCCCCATAACCCATTACTATTGCAATTGGAATTCGCACAAGCCAAGAAATTCGTGGAATAAATCTGGTAAAATATAACGCACCGATAATTGCTACTAAAATAAGCCACAATCGTTCGCCTCTTGCTACCGGATTAATTAAAGTCGGCATTAAAATTCGGTGCCAGACAAATGTTATCGAATAGCCGTTAGAAATACCTACAAAAAGGTGTTCACAAACTCGATAAAAGGGATTTTCTTTATATAAAAACGAAAAAATTCCCAAAGTTAAAATTGCGCTTATCCAGATCCAAGGGTTAGTACTTACATTCATTTTTGTCTCCTTTTTAAAATGAAATAGCTAATATTTCCAATGATAATTGTAACCATAATCCAAATATGAGCAGCGGTTTGAGATGCCATTGCATCAGTTGCTTTTCTTCGCCCGTAAAATCTACACCGCTCTTCAACTAACTGTTCATATTCTGCAGCACCTTTCATTCCAGACATCATCCCCGTCACTTGTCCTGAATTTATATACGGATAAAAATCAGCAGCTTGAACTGCGGTTGATCCGACCCCAATTCGAACACCAAATTGAGTCTGTGCATAAGTGATATAATAAAATGGAATTGCACTGCCTGAAATTGACACTAAAATCCCAACATCATTATAATTTTTAATTGTTTTCATAAATTCTAGAGTGTCGGTTTTATTGCCATAATAATCAACGGGAAATACCTTAGCAATATTTTCCCCCATACCTAAAATGGGGACCAAAACAGGAGTTTGCCATCCCCAAAACACGTAATCGCGTCCGTACACAACACTATCATCACGAGTTAAAGCATGCCGATTAAACTCATTAGTAACCGTAGTTATGGCATCTTGTGCTAATCCTAATCCTAAAAGGGAAATGCATAATATTCCAACTTTTATTTTCCGCGAAAATGCGTGACGGAGCAAAGCAATTGTCATCGGATGTAATTCGGGCTCTGTATCCGGAGTGTAATCAACAGATATTATTAAACATTTATCTGGAGGTATAGTGTCAATGTGATTAAACAGCTTGAGCACCGGACTCATCGCACGAGGTGTCAACCGGAAAGGATAAATTAAAGGTATTAAAACTACTAAAAATAATAGTAAATAAATTATACGACGATCAAGTTTGGTAAGCTTTTCCCAAATACCGGTTTTATTTTTCTCGAAAGTCATCATTTTGTTCCTCCGAGCCAGCCTCTTTCGATCCCTAAGATTATTTTTAATGACGTAGCAAGCGAACCCAATGCTATACCAAAACCCATTCCGCGCTTTGCAGCGGTATTAGGAACAGTCAAAATCCATTCGGCAAAATCAGGTAATCGAGGTAAAATATAAGTGCTTAAAGGAACAGAGCCCAACATCATAACAAAGGCTGCAATAAGTAGTAATGTCGCTTCAAAATTACGTGCCCTAAATGCTCGATAAGCAGCTGATGCCATAAAGAACGAAAGCATTGCAAACATTGTTGCACCTAATGGAATCGCCATGTACATATAAATTGTCTGAATGTCAAAAGAAAAATTTCCAATTCGTGTCGGCAATACGCCATCACCTTCAATCCCGCCAAATAATCCAATGATCGAGGTAATTACTAAGCTAACTATGAGAATCCAACTGTATTCCCAATTTTCTTTACGTCTTTGGATTTTATATGTGTGATGTTTAATAATACTGCCCACGCCTAATACTAATGAAAATGCTGCTATTATCCTGAGCACTGAATTCCGAAATTCATTATCGAAATCTTGCGCAATCTTATGTGGAATAATAAAAGGCAATGCGCCTAAAATTCCAGTGATTAATACTAAAATCAATGGTAATCGAATTTTCATTTTCCCTCCTTAGAATATTTTTAAGACTGGTAAATTTGTTATTAATCCCACTACCGTCAAAGCGATCAACAGCCCCATAATCAGAACTTTTCCCGCATCTTGCCCAATAAGCCCTCCTAAAAGCAAAGGTTCTCGTGACAAATATGCTGATGCAGCGTACAGTTCTTCTCCCATTAATGTATAGTCACAGGCAACAACAAAAAACGGTAACTGCATTACTGAATCGGTACCAGCAATTTGAACCGCACCGGTAGCCGCACCAGTTTCTGCTAAAATAAGTGCTTCCGCATAAAAATACCCCATAAAAAAATTAGTTGCAGGTTTTTCTCGAGTCATAATACCATCAACTGCTGCTGCATATGCAAATTGGCTGTCAGTAACAAAATATACCGAATCAGATTTAAATGCATCGGGCCGACCCATTTGAGTGTAAGCTTCCTTTACTATTTGCTGTGCAACCGTATAAACTATCGGATCGGTATTCGGAACGATTATTTGAGAATCATATAACGCTACTTTCTTAGCTACTTCTCCTAAAATATTCAATGCTGCAATTGTTGCAACATCGTTTACCCCTGTAAGACCGGGAACATAAAGAATCGGCTTCCCCATTTC
>JANXBB010000115.1 GCA_025061975.1 Caldifarciminota bacterium
CTTTGATCATCATAACATAAGTAGCAATACAAGGGAAAAACATCGCTAAAACAGTTGTAGCAATTAGTAGTTGTTTATGTGATAATTTTAGCGGCACAAGCAAAGCAACCGCAATATCTTTTCGGATAAATCCCATAATAATCGGAACAATACTTATCTCGGGAAGTCCCCAAATACTTTTGATCACCGGTCGTGTAAAAGGAATTAAATATTTAAACAAATCAAAGATATAAATCAAATTGACTGCTAAAATTCCTAAAAAGACAAATGGCACGGCATCAACAACAAAAGAATAAACCCGAAACCAAAGCTTCCTAAAAAGCATTGATAAAACCGGCAATCGATATCGCGGAATTTCTATTACCAAATCCGAACTAAACCCCGGCAATAAAAAATTAAGCACAAGCCCACTTAAGATTAATACCAAAAATAAACTCAAATATACAATACCAATATACTTATTTCCGTAGGGAGCTAAAAGACCTATAATCATTGCTTGAAGTGACGCACAAGGCACTGCAATCGAGATTAATGTTATTGCAATAAAACGTTCTTTGCGACTTTCTAAAATGCGTGTTGCTAAAAGTCCGGGCACATTACAACCCAGTCCTAAAAACAAGGGAATAATACTATAACCATGCAATCCTAATCGGTGCATAATTCCATCAGCAAGCACCGCAAGTCGAGGCAGATAACCAATGTCTTCTAAAATTCCTAATACAAAATAAAAGACAATAATATAAGGCAAAATCATGCCCAGTTCAACATAAACTCCTGTCGTTAAAAGCCCTAATGCTTCTTTTAAATCAAGTTCGCCATCTTTAAGATTCCCAATTAGTATTTTATGAATAAAACTATCGGGTTTAAGAATCGCTGAGAGCTTTAAAAGCAACGGAGTATAAAGCTTATTAAAAAACGGATCTAAAAGATAATTTATTAAGCATTCGCCTAATATCCGAACTATCCTAAATGATAGATAAAGAAAACCTGCGCCAAAAATTATTCCCCAAAACGGATGAATTAAAACCTCACCACAACGCTCCATTAGTGTATGATGGCGATGAGTAATAGTTTGAGTCGCTTTAATAATTAACCCAATCTGCTGCCAGGGCTCTTTTTGAGGCACACTTAATGTCTGAGAAACCCGAGCTTGTTTGATTTTAGCTTTAAGCTCATTAAGTCCCTCACCTCTTAGTGCTGAAGTTGGCACTATCGGCACATCTAAAATCTCTTCTAATTTTTTAACATCAATCTTTATTCCCCGGTGTTTAGTTTCATCCCAAAAATTAAGCGCAATAATCATCGGTTTTTTAAGCGCTAATAACTGAAGAGTCAAAAAAAGATGACGCTCTAAATTAGTAGCATCAACAACGTTTATAATAATATCACCACTTTGAAGCATGGCACAGGCAACCTCTTCAGCTTTGCAAGTTGGCTCTAAAGTATAACAACCGGGCACATCAATCAATATTGCTTCTTCACCATTCAACTTCATGCGGCCTTTTGTAAAACTAACTGTTGTTCCTGGATAATTCGCCGCGATAACTTTGATCCCGGTAAGGCGGGAAAAGATCACACTTTTTCCTACATTGGGATTACCAACTAATAGGACTGTCGTCATCAAAAACTGCTATTTACCGACGCTCAACCAATTCAATAAGAACTCCAAAAGCATCCTCGGGATGAATAAAAATTGATCTCCCCTGCTCTGAACTTCCCGGTTCATTGAAAATAAATCTTATATTTTTTTCTTTTAACTTCTTAACCCATATGTCAATACTATTAACTAAAAACGCAATGTGATGTAAACCTGGGCTGTGAATAAAATTACCCAACTCATTCTGCAGTGGTAAATCGTTAATAATTTGAAACTCAGTGTCACCAAACTGAGTAGACTTGACTTTATACTTTTTTTGACTAGAATCCGACTTTTCGGTAAACTTAATACCCAAAAGTTCTTCAAAAAACCTCTGAGCTTGCTCGTGATCTTTTACTGTAATTGCTACTTTATTTAACCCTAAAATCTTAGGCTCAAGCTTTTCTTTAATTAATTTTGACCAACCGACCGGTTCAACAAAAATTCTTTTAGCCATTCCATAACCTAACGCAACCTCAGTGCCATTTACTCTAATTACTACCGGACCACGCAATGCCATGGCACTTACTTTGGTAATCGTTTTTCCCGGTATAATGCCTAAAGCACAAAGCCGATTGAGCATAGCACAACTTCCCTTTATCTCTTTAATTATCCCCTGTTCACCATACATCAACTCGGTAAGTGACTTCATCATTGCTTAGCCTTTTTTTCTTTATTACAATCTTTACAAAGTCCGTATAAAATTAACGAATGACTTTGCACTTGAAAATTATGTTTGCGGGCAATCGCTGTTTGAAGTCGTTCAATACTCGCACAACTAAACTCAATCGTCTTACCACATTTATTACACACCAAATGATCATGATGAAGATTTGCTGCTTTATTCTCATAATAAGTCTCCCCTTGATAAGTAATCGTCTCAGCAAGCCCGGCTTTAACAAGTAAATTCAAAGTACGATAAACTGTTGAATAGCCAATGTTTTCTCCTTGCTCTTTAAGCTTCTCATAAGCTCTAAATACACTTAAATGCTCCTGCGAACTCAAAAAAAGCTGCGCAACCTTCTCGCGCGGTTTTGATGATTTTAAACCGGCAGCAATACAAAATCGCTGAAACTTCTCATAAGGATCAATCATACTTATATTATACAGAAAATGAAATTGAAAGTCAAGTTCAATTTGTGTTATTCAATTAAGTTTTGTATTTAATTTAGGTTTACGTTTTCTGTTAAAATTACTTGCAGGCTTTCTTTTAGTTAACCGATTATTTAAGGGCGATTTTTGCTCTAAGGTTTTAAGATAAGATTTCGGAATTCCTTAAGGTTTATCTTCGGAGCTAAAAAGTCCTAAAAAACTATTCATAAATCCCCTCTATGGTCTTAATCCTACTACGATTAACCGGTGAGCTTTCCTTTACGGGATTAGTTAGAAAGATTCTTTAAGAGATCATGACTTGTGCGTGCATCTTTTAGAAGTTCTATTGCTTTCTTAACATGAGGGTCATTTTGTAAGCGAATCCGATAATCACCGGCAATACCGAAGACTTTAGCATGAATCTCGCGGGTAATTTCTTG
>JANXBB010000072.1 GCA_025061975.1 Caldifarciminota bacterium
CGAAATTACCTATGCTCTTCCTACTACAACTAAAGTCACCCTTGAAATTTATGACATATCCGGTAGACTGGTTAAAAGTTTAATCAATCAAACCCAAACCGGACCAAAAGTCTATACCATAACTTGGGATGGAACTTGCAACTCCGGCCAAACAGTAACCAAAGGTATCTACTTCTACACCTTAAAAACAACTGACTTTACAGTGCAAAAGAAGATAATAAAATTAGAATAAAATACACCAAAACAAAAAGCCAAAGCGTAAAGCACTAGTCTTTTAGTTATTTAAAAAAACTAATTAGAAAACCCCCACACCCCCTAAGCCGCTCCCTAAGCGGCTTCCTGAACTACTTCCTCAACTGCCCCCTGAGCCGCTCCCTAAGCAACCCCCTAAACAACTCTGAGATCTCTTCTCTAAGTAGCACTCAAAACAACCTCCTAATTTGCTTCCCAATTTGCTCTCTTAACTACTCTTATAACTGCTCTCTAAGCGACAAAGACAACAGCTTCCTAATCTACTCAGGGGGCCACTGGGGGAACAGTACCCCCTTTTTTGACGAATTTTAGCTAGCTTAAAGAATATCAAAGAGTTAGCTTAAAAATTGGCTTGACAAAAATATTACTTTAAAGTAATATTTTTTGTGTTTATTTTTACAAAAGAGTTGGGGATAAAATTACGAAAAATACGTCAGGATGCGGGGTTAACACAAAAAGAAGTTGCGCAGCGTATTGGTTTTCGGTCAAAATCTGCGCAAAGTTATATTGCGCGGCTTGAGTCTGGAGCGATAAAGAATCCTAGGATTCGGTTGATTCTTGATTATTTACGGGCATGTAATTATGCATGGTCAAGGTTTTTTAGTGAACTTAGCGCAATGGAATTTGAACGCACGCATAATAAGATTATGGCTGAGCTTCAGGGATCAAAGCATTATAAGAAGATTGATCGTGATGTTATGCGTTACCGGATTGGTTTACAGTGTAAAGCTTCGGCAAATAAGGGCGTAAAGTCTTTAAGTGTAAAAAAGCAAAATGAGATGACAAAGAAGTTTTTGCGTTATCGTGCGGATATGGAAAAAATTGAGGCGGATATTCGGGAGTTTATGGGGAATACAACTGAGCCGGGTTTTTTAAATCAGTATTATAAAGCATTTGCTCGGGAGTGTTATCGAACAATTAAGAAGTATGGGCAATCACCCAAGTCTGAAGCTAAGATTGAAAAGCGGCTTTTAGTTTGGCAGACTCGGGGACTTAAAAAAGATCTTTTAGAAAAAATATTAGAGCTTGTAAAGAAGCATATGAATTTTAATTCTTGACAAAATATAATTTGTAATATAAGACTTGACAAAAATCCATTACTTATTAACATAATTTATAGAACAAAATACTTAAAAAAGATGGTATGCGCATAAATTACATACCGGATAAAGAAATCAATATTATTGAACAAGAAGATTTGTTAGGAACATCCCCGTATGTAGAAACGCTTAAAGAAATCGTGCAAATTTGTGAAACTCCTTTTACAATAGGTTTATTAGGTTCATGGGGCTCGGGAAAATCAAGCATAATAAAAACTCTTCAAGAACATTTTAATAAAAAC
>JANXBB010000185.1 GCA_025061975.1 Caldifarciminota bacterium
TACATGATCCATCATTTATATAATATTTCCGAAAAACTAAATCACCACACATCAGATGCCTTAGCAATTGCTTATACATATTCAGTGGCGCCGAATAATTTTATTCCAAATTTTAAATATCTTTAAATTAAATTAATGATTGCCACTTTAACAGGAAAGGTTATAAGCAAGACCCCCACCAGCATAGTTGTTGACTGCTCAGGAATTGGCTTTCTTGTTTATGTCCCCGTTTTACTAAGTCAAAACATTGAAATCGATCAACAAATAAAACTTTTAATCCAACCGGTATTTTCTCATAAAAAAATAGAATTTTATGGATTTGCCACTGCAGAAGAAAAAGATATTTTTAATACAATAATCAGTGTTAAAGGAGTAGGGGCACGCGTTGGACTAAATTTATTATGCCGACTTAGCCCCCAAGAGATTAAAACGGCAATTGAAACTAAAAATCTCCAAATCTTTAAAACAATTCCGGGAATCGGACCCAAAAAAGCGGAAAGGATTATATTCTATTTAAAGAAAAGTTCGGAAGAATCTGCACGGATACCGGAAAATTATCGGGAAATATATCAAGCTTTAAATAATTTGGGATTTAGTCGCAAAGAAATCAATGAACGATTGGCTCGAATTCCTGATTGGACGAAAAAATCACTAACTGAAGTAATTCAATTAGTATTAAAACAACGATGAGCAAAGACAAAAAATTCCGTATTACTTCACCTCAAAAATTTGAAGGAGAAGAAGTTTTTGATATTAAATTACGTCCTAAACGACTATCAGACTTTATTGGCCAAAATAAAATCAAAGAAAACCTTTCAGTATTTATAGAGGCTGCTAAAAAACGGCACGAACCGTTAGAACATATTTTACTTTTCGGACCTTCCGGACTTGGCAAAACAACCTTAGCTAATATTATTGCTAATGAAATGGCAAGTAATATTTACACAACCACCGGTTCAGTACTTGAACGACCAGCAGATTTATGCGGAATTCTTACTAATTTAGAAGAACGCGATATCTTCTTTATCGACGAGGTCCATCGCACCAATAAAGCAGTTGAAGAATATTTATATCCGGCACTCGATGACTTTACAATTGACATTGTCTTAGATAAAGGGCCGGGAGCTCGTACCTGCCGAATTCCTATTAAAAGTTTTACATTAATTGGTGCAACCACACGTTCTGGATTATTAACAGCTCCATTGCGAGCACGGTTTGGTATTACATTCAGACTTGATTATTATACGCCGGAAGATTTATTCTTAATCGTCAAACGCTCCGCTAAAATCTTAGAAATAGAAATTTCCGATGAAGGTGCAATGGAAATAGCAACTCGTGCCCGAGGTACACCAAGAATTGCAAATCGACTTTTACGACGAGTCCGGGATTTTGCTCAGGTGAATAACAAATCAATCATTGATAAGGAAATTGCTGAATACGCTTTAGAGAAGCTAGAAGTAGATAAAAACGGCTTAGATGAAATGGATAAACGAATTTTACTTACAATTATCGATAAATTTAATGGCGGTCCGGTAGGCATTAACACATTAGCAATTGCAATTGGTGAGAGTGCAGAAACACTTGAAGAAGTTTATGAACCTTATCTTGTCCAAAAAGGTTTTCTAAATCGAACTTTACGAGGGCGAGAAGCAACTTCATTGGCATACGAAATCTTCGGCAAAAAAACCAAGACCCAAATCCAATTAGAGCTCCCCAATAACTTATAATCCCGTGCTTAAAATTAATTTGGTTTTAATTTTAGTGCTCTTTACCCAAATTTATAGTGCGGAACTAAAGTCAGTAGTTTTATGCTTTGATGACGCCTATTACTCGGTATATAAGTATGGCTTTCCCCTCTTAAAAGAATATAAAATACCAATTACTTTAGGAGTCATAACTAATTATCTAAACCGTTCTCAAAAGCCGCGAAAATCAGCAGATCCTTATCAATTTATGAATATCGGAGAGATAAAAGAAATGCGCCAACAGTTAAATATCGAAATCGCAAGTCATTCAGTAAGCCATCGGAATTTGGTTCATCTTGCTGAAAATGAAATAAAATTTGAACTCGAATACTCCAAACATGTTTTAGATTCGATTTTTGGTGAACCCACAATAACGTTTATCTATCCTTATGGTAGGTTTAATAACCAAGTAATAAACCTAGTTAAAAAAGCTAATTACCAACTAGCTCGAGCAGTTCTATACGGTGAACCTAATCTTTGGGTTGGGCGGTATACACTTGCAGTAAAAGAAGTTAGAAAAGAAACTACGATAAATGAAATAATCGATTTTATAAACCACAATAAAACCACAATATTATTGTTTCACCGCCTCGCTCCTAATCCTAAAGTATTTACTGAGTGGAGTGTTGATAACTTTCATGCACTGCTTAAATATTTAAGAACCAACAACTTTATCCGCATCACAACACTAAAAGAACTGTACTATGATTGGTGCCAAACAAAATTATTGGCTATGGCAAGAAACTCCCCCCATAATGATTACCTTAACCTATTCCAGAAGGTAGACATCGACCAAACACGAACTCGTAATCCCAGCATCATAAAATAACTTTAGGTTCTTTTTATAACCCACAAAAATATCTATGTGATGGTTATTCACCATTGAACCAATATCATGAGCATATACAACACCCGGTTCTTCCAAGTTTGTATGCGCAACCACTGAAGCACGGTCTACCTTAGCCAGCTGCGGTATATAAAGCTTTGAACCTAAAGGAATTACCGCAGGATCAACAGCAACTGATTGAAAAGGTCTAATGGTATAACCACCATAACCTAAAAATTCTTTTACAATTCTTGCCCGATTGACACGTTTTAGATAACTTATGCGCCGGCCATCAATCAGTTCTGCGCATGATTCTTTCTTAAAGTCCTCAACAAATTTTCTAGGAAAATAACCTAAAAGTTTGCCGTTTTCTAAATATATTGGCGTATCTCTCTTACCAGAATAATCTTTCTCCTCAACAATCCAGTAAAAAGTGACCTTAAACTTTCCTTTATACCGAGGAACAAACGGAATTTGCGCACTATCTGGGGTAGTAACTTCTAAAAACAGAAGCTTACTTTCAGGCTGAGTATCAGGTTCTTTTATCACCGGCCGATAAAAACAAGATAACACCAATAATACCGGTAATAAAAACCAATATAAACCTATTACTTTCTTCATAAATAAGCTCAATTATAACAAAAACAATAAGAATGTCAATAACTTATATAAACCACCCTTAAACACTATTAACAACCCATTTTTAAGACAAATGTTTGTGATTATAAGTTATTGATTGCTAAATAATTATATCTAACATAAAGTTTCTTGATTTTTGTTCAAAGCTTGTTATAATCTCTGTGATGGATATTAATCGCGATGAACTTTATAAGACTCTAAAGGCTAATTTTGATGCCTTGACCGAGCGTATAATAAATTCCTGCGCCAAAGCTAAGCGAGATCCCAAAGAAATTATTATTGTTGGAGCAACGAAAACTGTACCCTATTATATTATAGAAATAAGTATTGAGCTGGGGCTTAAAATTGTTGGAGAAAACCGAGTCCAGGAGGCTGCTGAAAAATATCAGTATCTCGGTAACAAAATACAATGGCACCTTATAGGTCATCTCCAAACAAATAAAGTCAAAAAAGCTTTAGAAATATTTGATATGATTCAAAGCGTTGATTCTCATCATCTTGCATTAGAAATTGAAAAACGTGCTAGTGTGCTTAATAGATCAGTACCAATTCTAATTGAGGTTAACACCTCAGGTGAGGCTTCAAAGTTTGGAGTTAACCCAAAAGATGTTTTTAGTTTAACGAGTGAAATCCTTAAGCTTCCTCATTTGAAACTTCAGGGTTTTATGACTTTAGGTCCGGGGTTAGCGGTGCAAGATCCGGAGCATTCAAGGCCTTGTTTTCGGCTACTTTATGAGCTTCGTGCGAAAGTTAACAAAGAATTTGGGTTAGAACTGCCATATTTATCAATGGGTATGAGTTCGGATTTTGAGGTTGCAATTGCTGAAGGGTCTAATATGATTAGAATTGGGACGCTGCTTTTTGGTAAAAGACCTGTTTAAAAAAGGAGATCAAAATGGGCAGAATTGTCTCTACAACTATTATTGGCCTCAAAAGGGCTAATAAATGTGCTATGGCATGTGATGGACAAGTTACTTTAGGGGATACTATTATTAAAGAAACTGCGAAAAAGATCCGTAAAATTTATAATGATAAGGTTTTGGTCGGTTTTGCCGGTGGTGCTGCTGATGCTTTTACGCTTTTTGAGCGGTTTGAAGCTAAACTTGAGGAATATCATGGCAATCTTCCCCGAGCAGTTGTTGAACTTGCTAAAGACTGGCGTGCTGATCGAGTTTTAAGGCGGCTTGAAGCTCATTTAGCTATTTTAAACCATGAACATTCGTATTTGGTATCAGGTGCCGGTGATGTAATTGAACCGGATGACGGGATTGTTGCTATTGGTTCAGGTGGTCCATATGCGTTAGCAGTTGCTCGGGCATTGATTAAATACACGAATTTAGACCCTAAAACGATTGTTGAAGAAGCAATAAGAATTGCAGGTTCAATAAATATTTATACCAACCAGCAGATTTATATTGAAACTTTAGATTAAACCTTATTTTATAAACTGGTAAAAAAAGCTTAAAATTGCCCCGGTAATTACCGGCACCGACAAATTGTCATCAATATTAAACGGTAAAAGTTCTACTAATGTAGCGATAAACGCTCCAATGACAATTAATAATAAAGGCAAGTTATTATACTGATAAGCAATATATCCAAACAAAAGACACGATGTAAAATGTGCTAAAGAGCCTTCAAAAGTTTTATTAATAAGTTTATGCCGACCATAAGCTAAACCTAAGGTTTTGGCGGCAAGATCTCCAAAGATTAAAAAAATTATCACTGTGATTGCGATATCTCGTTCAAATAATAAAAAGCTTAAAAAGCATCCCAGTAAGAAAAGTGTCATAGAGGAAATTCTTGCAGTTTCTTTATCTTTATATACAGCAAAAATATTTCTGATATCACGTACTAAAAATTTATTAACTTTCTGATTAAAGATTCTAACTATATCGGCAATAAAAAAGATCCCTAAGATCACTCCGATAATTGTTAGTAAAATAAGTTTGGATACCAAATAGCTTAGAATTGGAAAAACCATCGCAAATGGCCGAAGTAAAGTCCGCCATAGTCGAAAATCCGGATATAAAGCACGATTTATCACTAATAAGCGAAACCGAACAATATTCGAGACGGAAACGTAAAAAAGATAGCTAATAATTACAAGAAAGCTTATAGTTTCAATGGTTAATGGAAATCTTAATACTAAAAGATATCCTAAAAGTGGTAATACCGCAATTGAGATCAATTCTTGAGTCTGACTGATAATAATCATTGACATAATAACAAAAACCAAAATTACAACATCGCTTACCACTAGCTTGTAGCCATGTAAATAAAACATTCGGTAAAGATTATAAAACATTATCCCTGTTAAAGTTGCGGCACCTTGTCCACCGCGAAATCCGATATAAAAAGGAAAAATATGGCCAAGTGCCGCTGCAAAACCTGCAAGATAACTTGTTACTAACGAACAGCGCAAAACCTGTTGAGCAATTAAAATTGCTATAACCCCTTTTGATAAATCGTATATTGCAGTAGGCACTGCCCATAAAAATCCATAGGATTTTGCAATATTGGTTGTTCCGGGATTAAAACTACCCACAGTCCGAATATCCGCTCCTTTAAAAATCTTAATTAAAATATAAGCCGGCAAAACTGAACCTAATAAGTAACCTGTTAAAACTGCTACGAGACACTTAAGCATAAATCCCCCCCAGTCTTTGCGATTATGAGATAAAATTCCCTATCTGTCAAGATCTTTATCCTTTAGGCATATTTTGGGCATCTTATATATTATGAGATGAATTGTAAGTTAAGCATAAGTCCTCTCAGTAATTTTAGCGAACAATCATTAATACCTGGAGGGGGTATACGGTCCCCTAGACCTAGTAAGATTACTTTTCAATTTAGTTCTAATTTAGTTTTTGGCTTAGCTCTTAATACAGCTTTTTTTAAATATTGGGTATCACAATTTAGAAAAATCGACCGGTAAGTTCTCAGCCGGACTTTTCTTAGATAGTGCCGAGGTTTTACTCGAAGTCTTACTGCTATAAAATAGGCTAAGTCATTTACTGGTTTGTAATATTTTTAAACTTGACAAGATTTTTTTAATACTAT
>JANXBB010000239.1 GCA_025061975.1 Caldifarciminota bacterium
ACTCATAAGATGAAATATTATAAAAAAAAACTCTTCTTTGTCAATACGAAATAAACTTTAAGCACAATTTTTCTTGACTTTAGCGCTTTTTTAAGATAAAATGCATTATGGCGCTTGATGAAAAGATAATTAGCAAAGCAATAATTGAAAACTTTTGCCGCGAATTAATAGAGAACTTAAATGTTGATGTAGTTGTAGTTGGTGCCGGTCCGGCCGGACTTGTCTGTAGTTATTACCTCGCCAAAGCTAATTTAAAAACAATTGTATTCGAACGCACGCTCCGACCTGGTGGCGGAATTGCCGGTGGCGGAATGATGTTTAATAAAATTGTCGTGCAGCAAAGTGCTCTTGAAATTCTTGACGAATTAGCTATCAGATATCAAAAATATTATCAAGATTATTATGTAGCAGACGCACTTGAAGCTTTAGGAATGCTTTTAGCGCAAACGATTAAAGCTGGCAGTAAAGTCTACAATCTTATCACAGTTGAAGATATAATGATTCGTGCTGAAAAGATTACCGGTGTTGTAATTAACTGGTCAGCGGTTGAAATGGCTAAATTGCATGTCGACCCCTTAGTAGTACAGAGTAATTATGTAGTTGATGCTACCGGACATGCTGCTGAAATCGCGCGGATTGTTGAACGAAAAATCGGACCTAAACTTTTTACCGATACCGGTAATTGCATAGGTGAAAAACCAATGTGGGCTGAAGTTGCCGAGGATCTGATCTTAGAAAATACTAAAGAAGCTTACTACAATCTTTTTGTTGCAGGAATGGCCGCAAATACGGTATTTGGAGCGCCACGAATGGGACCAATATTTGGTGGAATGTTTTTATCAGGTCGTAAGGCCGCACAACTTATTATCCAAAAGGCACAATCCAAATAAAGCCTTTAGCTTTTTGAATTTTTACCGGTTCCCGAATGATTAAAGATTATTGAATAGACATCTTTAATTGATTTTACAAACTTAAATACTAAATTCTTTTTTACTTTATCGGGAATTTCAATCAGATCTTTCTTATTTTCAAAAGGCAAAATGACTGTTTTAATACCTGCTCGATTAGCAGCAATGATTTTCTCTTTAATTCCTCCAACCGGTAAATCACTACCAGTCAACGTGATCTCGCCGGTCATTGCAATTCGCGGATCAATGGGCTCATTTTTAAGTAATGATAACAACGCGGCTGAAATTGCTACACCAGCTGAAGGTCCATCTTTCGGAGTTGCACCAGCGGGCACATGAATGTGAATGTCAGAATTAGTAAAGAAATCCTCGTCAATTCCGAATTCTTTGGCTTTACTGCGAATAAAAGATAACGCTGCTTGTGCTGACTCTTTCATCACTTCACCCAAAGAACCAGTAAGAAGCAATCCTTTCTGTCCTTTCATGCGTGTTGCTTCAATAAACAATATTTCTCCACCATAAGGTGTAACAGCAAGGCCAGTTGAAACTCCGGCAACACCTTGTCTTTGAGCAACTTCGGAAAAGAATTTCGGGGGTCCTAAATATTTTGCCAAATTTTTCTCAGTAATTAATACTGACTTCTTTTTACCTTCAGCATAGGCCCGGGCAACTTTTCTTATTACTGATCCTAACTCGCGCTCTAAATTACGCACTCCGGCTTCTCGAGTATACTCATTGATAATTTTCGTTATCGCTTTATTGGTAAAGCGCACATCCTTTTTAGTAAGTCCAGCTTCTTTAAGCTGACGCGGAATTAAAAATTGCTTTGCGATAAGAAGTTTCTCTTCGTCAATATATCCCGGAATTTCAATAATTTCAAGTCGATCACGTAACGCAGGAATAATTGTATCAGTCATATTGGCGGTTGTAATAAACATTACTTTAGAAAGATCAAACGGTACTTCTAAATAATGATCAGAAAACGCATAATTCTGTTCCGGATCTAATACTTCTAATAGTGCTGATGATGGATCGCCGCGAAAATCACTACCAATCTTATCAATTTCATCAAGCATAAATACTGGATTATTTGTCCCGGCATTACGAATTCCTTGAATAATCCTTCCGGGCAACGCTCCAACATATGTCCGCCGATGACCCCGAATCTCGGCTTCATCTCGTATACCACCTAAAGAAAATCGGACAAATTTTCGCCCTAATGCTCGAGCTATCGAGCGCCCCAAAGAGGTCTTCCCTACTCCCGGAGGTCCTACAAAACATAAAATTGGGCCTTTGGAGTCTTTACGCAACTTCTTTACCGAAAGGTATTCTAATATTCTTTCTTTAACTTTTTCTAAGTTATAATGATCTTCATCAAGAATTTTTTGAGCACGTTTAATATCTAAGTTATCTTCGGTTGATACTGCCCATGGAAGAGTAATTAACCAATCAAGATAAGTTCTCACAACACTATACTCAGCTGCTTGAGGTGTCATGCGCGAAAGGCGATTCAGTTCTTTTTGTGCTACTTCTTTTACTTCAGCAGGCATTTGGGCTTTTTCAATTTTTTCCCGCAGCGCATTAATCTCAGCCATAAAATCGTCTGTCTCGCCTAATTCTTTCTGGATTGCTTTCAGTTGCTCCCGAAGCACATAATCCCGTTGACTTTTATCTAATTCGCCCCGGACTCGTTCGCGAATCTTTTCACTTAATTCTAAAATACTAATCTCTTTGTTTAATAACGGTGCTAATTGGTTAAGGCGTTCTGTCGGATCGGCAATTTCAAGTAAACGCTGTTTTTCTTGGACCGGAATGTTAATATGAAATGCAATAAAATCACCGAGGCGTGAGACTGACTCAATATTCATGGCAACTGTCGCTAGTTCATCAGGAAGATACTGCGAGAGCTCAACAAGTTTTTGGAACATGCTTATGATATTACGTTTCATTGCTTCGGTTGTAATATCCTGTTTCTCTTCTTCGGCAATTGGACTAACATTAGCTTTAAGATAAGGCTGAAT
>JANXBB010000246.1 GCA_025061975.1 Caldifarciminota bacterium
AATTTGAATTTTCTATTATATCCCGATGCTAAACGATTTTGGATCCCCTTCGCAAGTGTTCTTGGTAAAAAAATTGTTAATAAAGAAAAACCAAATGCAATTTTTGCTACTTCTCCACCTTTTAGCACTTTAATAGTTGGCGTACTTCTTAAAAGGAAATTCGAAATACCACTAATAGTAGACTTTCGTGATCCTTGGCCAACCGGTTATAAACCGCCTCCAAAATTTTTGCAAAAAAAACTTATTAAACTCAGAAACTTTATTATTAACTCCGCAGATAAAGTATTAGTCATAAATGATACAATCAAAGAAGAACTCAATTGTACCAATGCTGTAATTCTCCCTAACGGCTATGACCCGGAAGAATTTGATCGACCTTCGAAATCCGTTGCCAAATTCAGCATCGTTCATGCCGGAAATATCGTTGAAGTTTTAGAATCGCTTATTCTGGTTGCAAACAGTATTAAGGATTTTAAAGAAACTAAACTGGTTCTAGTAGGCCCTTGTCCACCAGATATTAGAAGGAAACTTCAACAATTTGAAAATATTGTATGTTTAGGTGCCCTTAGCCATCAAGAAACTGCAACGGTGCTTAGTGGTGCATCTGTGCTTTTATATATATCTAAACCCAACCAAGCAGTAGGTATTAAGTTCTACGAATATCTCGGTGCCAAAAAGCCAATTTTAGTAATCGGTAAATTCCCTAAAGAAATTGATGTTTTATTAAAAAAACACTCAGTCGGCATAGCTGTTTCACTCAACCCAAAAGAAATTCGTCATTTTATTCATAACTTAATTTTAAAAAAGTTTACATTTTCGCCAATAAATGTTAGTGAATATAGCTACTTTGTTATCGTTCAAAAACTTGAAAAGATTTTTAAGGAATTATTATGTCTACAAAACTTTTAAATTTTGACGATAATACTCTAATAAATCTTTAAGAGTTGTAAAAAAATCGATTTTTGGCTGCCACCCGGTAAGTCTAATAAATTTTTGTGCACTACCAGTTAACAGAGGAATATCATTTCTTCTAAAGAGTGATTTGTTAATTCGAAGATCTATTTTTTTATTGGTTAAACTTAAAAGATAATCCACACCGGTTTTTAATGTATATAGTTTCCCCGATGTAATATTGTAAACTTCGCCACTTTTACAAAAATTCATAGCTAATTCGTACGCTCGAACTATATCACGAACATCAGTATAATCACGCTTAAGATTAAGGTTACCAACTTCAATTACAGGCTTGATCATTCCTTTTTCTATTTCAACAATTTTCCTCGCAATCCGTGGGAAAATAAACTGTTCGCTTTGTCCAGGTCCAGTATGACTAAATGGTCGTAAAATTATAACATCTAAACCTCGAATTTTGTTATAGTAATGGCAAAGATTTTCCGCACAGATTTTAGTTGTTGCATAGAAACTTACTGGTTTTAGCAACGATTTTTCAGTTACTTTTTTTGTATGAATGCCATATACTTCACATGATGATACGTATATAATCCGCGAGTTAATTCCTAAAGCGTACACTGCTTCTAAAACATTAAATGTCCCCGTAACATTTATTGAAAAAGTTTCAAAGCGTTCTTTCTCGCCATACGCGACCGAACTTTGAGCTGCAAGATGAAAAATTACGGTCGGTTTCGCGTCCTCAATTACCTTTAAAACCCATGAATAGTCGCGTATATCTCCGTGATAGCGTATTACTTCGTCTAATTGACATGGTTTATAGTGCATTCCGTAGATTTTATATTTTTTTGTTCGTAGGAACCGAAATAAATGATTTCCAACAAATCCTTCGATACCGGTTATTAAAATCCTCTTCACTGGTATATTGGCTTAAATTCGTACTCGCCAATAATCTAACAAATCGGATAAAGTAGTTTCAAAAGGAATTTCGGGTTTCCACCCTACCGTTTTCCGAATCTTTGTATTATCGCCTACTAATAATTCTACATCCGATGGTCTTAACCGTTGAGGATCTTGTTTGACTTCAACATCACATTTAGCTAAGGAAAGAAGTAATTCCAACACTTCTTTTATTTTGTACCCTTTGCCACTACATATATTATAAACTTCCCCGGGATTTCCATCCCTAAGAACCATATAATATCCTCGAACAACATCGCGAACATCGGTAAAGTCTCTAATTGCCTCTAAATTCCCAACATAAATAATTGGTTTACGCCGTTTTTTTTCGATTTCAACGATTTGTTTTGCAAAATTAGAAGTAACAAAAACTTCACCACGCCGGGGGCCGGTATGATTAAATGCTCTGGTTCGAATAATCGGCATTTTATAACTCATAAAATATTGATAACCTAAAAGATCCTGTGCCACTTTACTTACACCATAAGGGCTCAGTGGTCGCAACGGATTTGTTTCTTTAATTGGGGTTTCATTAGGATAAACCATACCGTACTCTTCACTGGAGCCGGCTACATGAATTCGACACTCTTTCAAACCCAATGCTCGTACAGCTTCAAAAATATTAACCTCGCTTGTAATATTAGTCACAAGAGTTTCATTAGGCGCAATCCAAGACATAGGAACAAAGCTCTGTGCTGCAAGGTGGAAAATAAAATCCGGTTTTACTTTCTTAATAACCTCATACGTTGCTGTAAAATCTCGTAGATCGCATTCCAGCATTGTAATTTTATCTTTTATTCCTTCGATGTTTTCCATACGCGATCGCCAACGATAAATACCAAATACTTTGATGTTTTTTTGAGCCAGCAAAAATTCAGCCAAATGACTACCGGCAAAGCCGGTAATTCCAGTTATTAAGACTTTCATTTTGCACTCCTTATATTAAGTTTTGAATTTTTATTTACATATACAGTTAAATTGGTTTTCGGGTTGATTTCAAATATTCTAGAAATTTTTTCTTTGCCGCGCAAAATTTTGTTTAAGTCAATATTTGGACATTGTGGAGACAATCTTATCGCTTCTGTTCGAACACTTCTCTTTTTAATACTTTGTGTTAACCAAACCTCGGTAATACCAACTTTTTCGTAAAATTTATCTGCAATACTATTTCGGAGTGTTTTACTTAAACCACCAATAACGTCCACAATATCTTCCATTCTTTTATTCTTGGACTCTTAATATTTTTTTAAAACTCAACAAACACAACGCCTGTAATCTTTACCATAAATTAACACTTTAAGCTAGGCTTTCTCTATTTTACCGGAACGAATACACCTAGTACAAACCCAGATTTTTCTAGTTTCGCTACCAATTTTTACACGAATGCGTTGTAAATTAGGTTCCCATCGTCTTTTAGTAACATTATGAGCATGACTTATATTAGAACCAATTATACTTGTTTTACCGCAAATTTCACAGTGTCGTGCCATAAACTTATCTCCTTTCTTTATAGTATTGCCGAGGAGGGGATTCGAACCCCTAAGCCCAATCGGGCACTAAGTCCTGAGCCTAGCGCGTCTGCCAATTCCGCCACCTCGGCTAAATTTGTTATTGATTTTACATTGATTATAACTTAAAGTCAATAAGTTAAAAAAATCTTGACAACTTTTTTTATTTGTTTATAATTAAACGATGATTTTAATTATTAAAATCAATTATGAAAGGAGGTGAAAAAGCATGAAAAGATTTTTATTTCTACTCTCTATTGTGGCGGTATTTATTATTGGTTGCGGCGTTTTCGGTGGCGAAGATTATTATCCATTAAAAGTTGGTAATAAATGGACCTATACAGGTTATGTAGCTATGGTGAGCGATGCCACAGAAGATACAACACAAACCTTCATTCAACAAAGAGAAATCGCTCGTTCGTTTAAAGAGGGAAACATTGAAACGTTCGTAGAAGGAATTAAAACTACAAGCCATCTCCTCCCGCCTTATTCTCCTTCCGATACTACTATAGTTACGATTGAATCCGTTTATGTGTTTACTAGAAATGATACTATGTTTCAAAATGGCCGTGTAACTTTAGTTTACCCTCTAGAAGAAAATAAAACTTGGGGCGACTCGTCAATTGGATACTATACGGTGTTAAACAAAGAAGATGTTACCGTTGCTGCCGGGAATTTTAGAAATTGCTGGAAGATAAGATATGTAATCGACGAGGACACTTCTTATTTCTGGTTAGCCAACAATGTAGGGCTAGTTAAACTTTCACAAGACTGGAGTATATTCGGATATCTTTTCCGTACGCGAATGGAACTTTCTGAGAAAAATTTCTAAACAATCTGGTAATTATTTAATAAACATTCGTAAAGGAGACAGATTAAAATCTGTCTCCTTTTATTTATTATATAAATTATGAAAATATTTGTAACCGGTGCTAATGGGTTTATCGGTAGTCACATCGTAGAAAAACTCGCAGCTAAAGGGTACAATGTTAAAGCACTCGTTCGAAAAAACAGTAACTTGCAATGGATTAAAAACCTCCCAATTGAAATCAGCTATGGTGAAATTACAAATTTTGCTTCACTATGTGAAAATTTAAAAAAAGATGTAGATATAATACTACATATTGCCGGAGCAACTAAAGGGAGGACTTACAATGATTACTTTAATGTAAATGTAGCAAGTATGAAAAATTTAATCGACGCAATCAAATTTAACAATCTTAGAATAAAAAAGTTCATCTATTTTTCATCCATAGCTGCAGTAGGAGGGGTGAAATTTAACAGATGTATAACAGAAGATACTATACCTAATCCTGTCAGTTGGTATGGTGAAACAAAAAGAAAAGGAGAAGAATTAATTCTTAAGTGTAGCAAACAATTCCCCGTGGTAATTTTAAGATTAAGTGCTGTTTATGGGCCACGGGATCGAGATCTATTGTCATATTTTAAATTTTTTAAATATCGATTACGCCTGTATTGGGATGGGCAAATATCTCTGTGTTTCGTAAAAGATGTAGTTGATGCTACTATATTAGCTATCGAAACTGATCTCCCCTCGCCTTCAATTTTTAATATTTCAGATGGTAACTGTTATACGATTAGTGAAGTAAGTAAAGTTGCCGAAATAATTTTAGGCTATAAAACAATACCCGTTAAAATACCGCTGAAATTTTTAGACTTAACGGCAAAAATAATACATAACTTATTTAGCGATATGTCAATTATTAGCCCGGATAAAGTAAAAGAACTTAAAGAGCCATGCTGGGTTTGTGATATTTCAAAAGCCCGACGAGAATTGAATTTTAATCCTAAATATTCTATTATAGCAGGACTGAAAGAAACACTAAATTGGTATCGAGAAGTACACTGGTTATGAGA
>JANXBB010000284.1 GCA_025061975.1 Caldifarciminota bacterium
TCTATCCATTTATCTGGGGCGGTATGGAAAATCAAACTATGACCATGATTCATCGGAGTTGGCTTAGTGGAAATGATCCGGGCATTGCTCATGAGTTAGCTCATATGTGGTTCGGCGATAAAGTGACTTGTTTTGGTTGGCAAAACATTTGGCTTAACGAAGGATTTGCAACCTATTGTGATGCATTATATATGCATCACCAACAAGGAGAAAGTTATTTTCTAAATCTTATGAACTCTCGGGCAAATTCTTATTTCAGCGAAGATAACTCCGCACGCTTTTCTTTATATAATCCTCCGGAAAGTCAACTTTTTTCATGGGGTCATATTTACTGTAAAGGATCCTGGATTTTACATATGCTGCGCTATCTTTTAGGCGATACAGTTTTTACTAATCCCGGAATTTTCTTTAACAGCCTAAGAGTCTACTTAGATTCGTTTGCTTACAAGAATGCTTCAACTGAAGACTTAAAGCGAATTTTAGAATCAGTAACCGGTCAGGAGTTGGACTGGTTTTTTAACGAATGGATCTATCAAGCCGGATATCCCAAATATTATTATTCCTATCGGACTGAATCTACAGGCATTCCGAATCAATATCGAGTTATTGTTCAAGTAAGCCAGAATAATGGCGCTTCAGCTCCTAACACCTTTCATATGCCTTTAGAACTCCGATTTAGTGCAAGTGGTTATGACACTTTAGTAGTAATGCCGATTAATAATAATCCTGAAGTTGATACTTTCATTTTGAGATTTACGCCCACACAAATGGTATTAGATCCGAAAAATTGGGTTTTGAAACGAAGTTATTTAGCAGTTGAGGAAGTAAGCTCAAATAATGCCGTAATATCTCCATATACTATTAAACAGAATCCCACGCGTTCCGCGATTATATTTAAGTGTAATTATCCTCTAAAAAAAGATATTGAACTTTTAATTTATAATCAATCGGGCGCCTTAGTTAATCGTTATCAACTATTAAAAAACCAGCACGACCTAATTATTGATAAGGACTTAAACCACCGTAATATCATGCCCGGAGTTTACTTTATAAAAATTAATATTTCTGATAAGAGTTATACTGAAAAGGTGGTGCTTCTGAAATAAACTAGTTATAATAAATACTTCTCCATGCTTAATGTAATCCTTTTAGGAATAACAAGCTTGCTTACTGATATCTCAACCGAAATGGTCTATCCAATTTTACCATTTTTCCTTTCAAGCCTTGGAGCCGGACCTGGGGTATTAGGTATTATTGAAGGAATTGCCGAAAGTTTAGCTAGTTTACTCAAAGTCTTTTCTGGTTATTTTTCAGACAAAATGCGGCGGCGAAAACCGTTAGCAATTTTAGGTTATGGAGCTTCAACAATCGGAAAGTTATTTTTGTATGTTGCAAATAGTTGGTTTTGGGTCTTAACTGCTCGGATTATTGACCGATTCGGTAAAGGTATAAGAACTGCACCACGTGATGCACTAATTGCTGATAGCACTAAAAAAACTGAGCGGGGTTATGCTTATGGATTACATCGGGCATTTGATACTTTGGGTGCAGCTTTAGGAGTTTTAATTGCCTTTTATTTAATAAAAAATTTATCAAAAACGAGCTATCGACCGGTATTTTTATACTCGTTAATACCAGCATTCTTAGGAGTAATAATATTGTTTATAATTCGCGAACAAAAAGCTTTAAGTTCTGTACCGTCAAATAAACTAAAATTTTCTTTTCGGAGTCTTCCTACAAAATTACGTCTCTTTCTTCTTGCGAGTTTTATATTTTCACTGGGTAATTCTTCAAATCAATTTTTGATTCTACGCGCGAAAGCTTTTGGTTTTTCATTGACAAGTGTTCTGCTTCTTTATCTGTGTTATAATTTAATTTATGGAGTGTTTTCTTTTCCCTTAGGAAAATTGTCCGACAAGTTTGGCCGACGCCGAATTATTGTACTGGGTTATTTAATTTACAGTCTGGTGTATGGAGTTTTTGCTTTTGCTAACCAATCATGGCTTTTTTGGGTGCTTTTTTGTGTCTATGGACTTTACAGCGCTTTTACTGAAGGGGTTGAAAAAGCATATCTCTCCGAGATTTCACCTCCTGAACTCCGAGGCAGCGTCATTGGTCTTCATGCTACGCTTACCGGTATCGGACTTCTTCCCGCTTCAGTAATTGCCGGTAGTCTCTGGCAACTTTTTGGATTTTCAGTGCCATTCATTTTAGGTAGCGTTGTGGGATTCGGAGCGGCAACAATGATGTTTTTTGCAGTTAAATATTAAATTTTCTTTATCCGGTGTGTGCTTTTAAAGCATCGTTATATTATAGCGATATGTCAAGTAAAGTATTTATTAAACCTTTTCAGGGATAAACAAGAAAACAAAAGTTCTCAAAAGGAGGGGGTATACGGTCCCCCGGATATATTGAAGGTGATTACCGATAAAAAAATAAAAGAGTTTTTGATAATACTTAGAGATCTCAAAACTCCGGACAAAACGGTTTTTGTATCGGCGAAAATTAGTTTCGATCTTACAAGCTAAGTTCCTAAAATCTTAGGCAAGGATCTTTTGCTAAACAAATTTACAAACACCAAGCAGTATAACTCTATTTGACAAAGAGTTTACAAAAACAATAATTTAAAACACTTGACACAAGTATTTATCAGGATATAATTTTAACGAATGAACTTTAAATCGAATAAGGTGGGGCAAAAACGGGGTGTAACGTTAATTGAGTTACTGGTAGTAATTTTTGTTATTGGAGTTTTTATTGCCTACTTTTTCCCGACAGTAATTAGCCGGGCAACAACTTATGCTCGGATTACTGCAACTAAAAATGAATTAGAGGAACTGCGCAAAGCGATTGTTGGTGATCCTCAAGTAATTAGTAGCGGTGATTATGTTGCCCGCGGTTTTAAAAATGATATGGGACGACTACCGCGTCACTTAGTAGAACTTGTAACCCGACATCCAGAACTTCCGCCTTATGATCAATACAGCTATCCCGAAAAAGAAACATTACCGGTATGGAATCCATTTACGCAAAGTGGTTGGAATGGCCCTTATATACGAGACGATGGCAATCAAGGATTTTTATATGATGCTTGGGGTGAACCATATCGTTTTGTTATTAATAATGAAGGTGATACTGTGGGCTTAAAGAGTCCTGGTCCGGATGGCGAATGGTATGCACCAGGGCTTAGAAACGATGATATTATAATATACTTTTAATGAAAGGTTTTAGAAATAATAACGGAGTAGTTTTATTAGAACTTTTAATTGTGTTAATGATCCTTGGACTTTTAATTACTGGAGCAGTAAAGACGTGGGATACAACAATTACCCAGCGACGGTTTACTAATACTCTCCAAGAATTAAATGAACTTTGTTATGCAATTGTTGGTGATCCGGAGTTAATTAGTGATGGGCGCAGAATTGATTTTGGATATGTTGGTGATATGGGAGCAATTCCTGATAGTCTGGTAGATTTAGTGCGGGCACCGGCAAATGCTGAGACTTGGCGTGGTCCGTATGTTAAAGTAAAGTTTGCCGAAAACCCCAATGATTATTTAGAAGATGGCTGGGGAACGCCTTATATTTATCTTAAAGACAGCCTTATTATTAGAAGCTATGGAGGGGGAACAAATCTTACACCCGAAAAATGGATCAATAAAAAAATTGCCCCCAATTCGGATGTGCTATTGCGCAATACTATTACCGGCTATGTTAAGGATATTACTAATTCTCCTCCGGGATACAAAAACCAATACTTAAGAATTTTTATTACTTATCCATTAAATGGTGTATGGTACACACCGCCGGCAATAATTCCTAATGAGACCGGATATTATACAATTAATGATATTCCTCAAGGCAATCACCGCATGATCTGTATTTATGATACAACACCACTTATTCCTAATGATACGGCTGATTTTGTTGAAAAATATGCCTGTGTTTATCCTGGAGCACCTAATACAGTTGATTTTAAGTTAAGCATAAAATTTTAAATGCGAAACTTAATCAAGAACGCTCTTAATAGTAACGAAAGAGGAGTAACCTTAGTAGAATTAATTGTTGTCGTTTTAATTATCGGAATTATTGGTGCAGTAGCGCTAAGAACGATTGACGCTACTTCATATCAAGCTAAATTTGAGAAGACCAAAAAAGAGATGTTTGAGATTGTTAAAGCAATTGTTGGTAATCCGGATATAATTTCTGAAGGGCGCAGAATTAATTTTGGTTATGTTGGTGATATGGGGAGATTACCTTCGACAATCAAAGCATTGATTACTAATGAAGGTGGTAATTGGAAGGGTCCCTATTTTACCGGCCGATTTTTAGAAGATACTCTTGGATTGCTATTAGATGAATGGGGTAGGCCTTATCATTATAATCCGGAAAGTCTAATTATTTCAAGTAGCGGTGGAGGAAAACAAAGCTTGACATTAAAGATTGCTGACACGATTACCGACTTGTTAGCTAATGAAGTTTTGGGCACAGTTATAGATATTACCGGTGCACCACCGGCAAATCATGCTGATCGGATTTTGATAAAATTAACTGTGCCTCGTGATGGTATACTTGTTGATTATGTAATAACACCGCGCAGTGACGGATATTTTGCCTTTAGATCTCCCGAATATCCGGTCCCAATTGGTTATCACCGGATTATTGCTTATAAACAATACGGATTTCCGGAATCAATTGTTAAATGGATCTCGGTAACCCCGCGGTCAAAAATAATTGTTGATTTTAAATTTCCGAGCAGTTTTCATAGTAATTTAAAATATGTTGTGGCTAGTGGTGTTGCTTATGGACATCCGCAGCCTAATAATGTCGGTTTTAGAATCTTTAATGCCGGGGATACAGCACTATTAGAGTCAATGACTTTAATTTATTTAGATACCACCGCATTTTATGAAGCAATTGAATATGAAGGAAACAATATTTGGCAATGTCCTCATGCGCCAATTGATCGGGCAAAAATTGGTGAAGAGATTCGTTTTACAACTCCAGTTTATATTTTGCCCAATGCTGTGGTGCGATTTGACTTAAAAGATTTTAAAGATGACGAATATGCTCATCCCGGCCATGATGTTGGATTACGCAATCGCAGATTTGTTATTAGATTTAGTGATGGCTCAGTTATTGATTTTCAATTATAATTTTGTTATAATGAGCAAGTTTAAACATGAAATGGGGTAGTAAATGTTTGGGCTATTACAAACCAAAGGGAAGAAGATCTTAGCGATTGATATCGGTTCTGCGGCGATTAAGTATATAAAGGCAAGTGGCGGCAAGATTATTGATTATGGTGTTAGAGAAATTGCTGAGGTTTTTGATATTCCAAGTATTCTAAAGGAACTTTCAGCAGAATTTGCTCCTGATGAAATTTTAAGTTTTGTTTCTGGGCCAGCAGTAAGTATTCGTCACGCGCCATTCCCACGAATGAATACCAAAGAGCTCCGTGACGCAATCTATCTTAGACTTGACCGATATTCTCCATTTACTGCTGATGAAGCAATATTAGACTTTACAGTAACTTCGGATATTCGTGAAGCTGGTGTAATAAGAGACAATGTAACAATTGTTGCTGCTCGTAGAGATATTGTTTCAGAGCATATTGCAACTTTTAAAAAAGCTGGTCTTGAGCCGTCAACAATTTCGGTTGTACCATTAGCTTTAGCCGGTGCAGTCAAGCGATATGCGCGGCTCCGTCCTAATGAGGTTGTATGTGTTATTGATGTTGGTTCGCAGTTTACAACTCTGGTATTTATGCGCAACATGAAACTTGATTTAACTCGAAGTCTGACAATTGCCGGAAATGCAATCACAGAAAGTATGACAGTACCTTTAGCAACTGAATATGGCGAGTTAGTTTTAAATGCCCGAGAAGCCGAAGAATACAAACGTCAATATGGGATTCCTGCCGCTGATGCTCAAGAGAATTTACCTTCAGGGATTCCGGTTCGATATTTAAGAATGCTCCAAGAACCGGTTTTAGCCCGATTGGTTGCAGAAATTAACCGAAGTATTGACTATTATCGTCGTGAGTTTACCGTGCCTGCAATAAATCGAATAATTCTCTGTGGCGGTGGTGCATGTATGAAGAATT
>JANXBB010000287.1 GCA_025061975.1 Caldifarciminota bacterium
CTCCGCCAGTATTTTGCCCATAATTGCGAACTAAAAATTTAGGCGTAAAGTTCACGCCAACTGAATAGGTACCCGGGAGCGGAGAATAAATCGTCTCTACTCCAACGTCATGAACTCGTTTATAAACTGCTATGTCATCAATGCGCAAATTCCAACGATTAGCATCGGAGTAGCATTGAAAACCAAGATAATAGGTACCACTGGTTTGAGGTGTAAAATCCACAAGTCCTTGAGCATATATTGTATTTGTAATATTATTGTTATCCCATATTGCCGAACCAACTATCGCTGATGGACTCTGACTTGTAGCTAAATAAATTCTCATCTTTTCAGGCATAGATGGGGATGAAGCACGATAATAGAATTCAACTGTATAGGTAACACCTGCTTCTAAAATCAAGGCCGGGGTAAAAAACCAATCATTAGCAGGCACTGTCCGCGAATATACATATCTTAAACAATTAGGTACAGTATGAGGATGCGAAGTACTTGTACTCCAAGTTTTGCCATCGGAATTATTGTCGACAACAATCCATCCGGGAGGTATATTAGGTGGCACTACCACGTCAAAGTTTTCGAATAGCAATGTGTCGGCATAAAGCGTAGACGCTAATATTAGTAGCACAGTAAAAATCAAATAATGCTTTTTACTCATATACTACCTCCTTTTTATTTAATGTTTTATTGTAACCAAAAAATACTTGCACAATATAAAAGCCTCCTTTCTTTTTAGTTTATTCACTTATTACAAATACAACTCTTCTATTTTCCATTCCTTTTACACCGGGACCGGTTTGATAGTTAAGGGGTTTATTTTCTCCTTGAGGTGAAATTATAATCCGGTTTGCCGGGATGCCTTTAGAAACCATGTATTCTTTAACTGCTTGAGCTCGTTTTTCCGAAAGTCTCATGTTATAGGCATCACTGCCCGCTACGTCAGTATGTCCTTCTAATACAATTGTTTGATTCGGATAATACACGTTAATTAAGCGAACCGCTTCGTCAATTTTCCAGTACTCGGTTTTGGGAATTGTGTATGAATTAAATGGGAACAATACATTTAGAAAATGCCTTATGTATAATAAATCGACTGTTGTTTTTAACGATGTCTTAATTAGCGATTTTACTTCGTCAACTGAGAGTTTAAGATCTGTAACATCTGCTTGTAATTTTTCAGTCTTATCTTTTAACTCGCCTAATTTTCTATCAATCACTCGTAAGGGTCCGACCGGCCTAACGTCGTTAAATTTCATACAAACCGTAAATCGATGAGTAAGTCCTGAATATGAATAATCTACTAATGCATAGTCAAAGTTGAAGTTTTTATACTTTAGACCCGCACCTAATGTAAGATTTGCCTTAGAAATATCGTACCCCAGACGGTATCCTATACGAAGCGCTAGAATATCGTATCCCCAAACTTCTAAGCCGAAATTAGCGCGAATACCGTCATCGTAAATCGGATAAGCCAAATCACTTAAGAAAACAAAGTCGAACATTTCCCACGACTGGAAATCAATAGAAACACCGAGTTTTGAAGTCAGAGGTTGATTAAAACTTGAATATCTAAGTCGTTCTTGCGGTCCAATATTTTGAATCACGAGTCCAGCATTTAACACCCCAATCTCATAGGGTAGTTGAATGTTCGGAGCCACAGCTCCTACATCTGCTGCATAAGCCGCCATCGTAAATCCGGACCAATCATGATATATAATTTTAATATTTGCACCAACACCTAAAAACCTATCGAATCTGCCGCCATATCCCAAGATCAATCCTAAATCATAGTTGTTTTTTCGTAACCCTTGATTTTGCCAATTGTAGTAAAAATCAATTTCTCCTTGATTAAAATAAACTATTCCAGCTGCCAGGAATCCCCAGTTAAATGGGATTCCTCCACTCAAAAATGATTGGGAAGATCCAACAATCCAACGGTTATGACTAAATGTTAGATATTCGCATTCTAGTAAAGAAAGAGTCGCTGGATTGTATAAAAACGAATTACAATCTGAGTGCGCAGTAAATGCTTCACCAACTGCAGTTTGACGAGCTGTAATAGAAATTTCGAACGGGCTGACTACCGCTTCACCAGGCGAACTTCCATATGCTAAAGGAACACTTAAAAGTATTATTGTCAATATTAAATGTTTCATTGTTATTTTCATGTTGCCTCCTACCGACAGTGGCAGGAACTCAGTGCTAAGTAATTAATTTTTGTAGGTCCTGCCACTGTCATTTTGTTTTATCTTACTATTAGAATTTTCTTTCGGAAAACTCGTTCGACCGGCTGCTCATTTTCTATAGTAGTAAATTGTGTAATGATTACATAAATCCCCGGCGCAACATCGTTGCCTTTGTCATTCTTTAGATACCAACGATAGACAGCGGAATTCTTTCCAGATTCTAAAGTAAATTCTTTAGTGTGAACAATCTCAGCTGCCATATTCATAATGGTAAGTTTAACTGGTTTACCTGGTTCACCGATATATCCAATTTCTACATAATTACCAAGGACCGGATTTTCATTTACAATAATTCCCTCATCGATGTTGTGTCGGTACCTTACATCAAGTACGATTACGAAATTCTTTGCTGGATCACCGCGTTGTTGCATTGCTTTTGCTTTTGCTACATAGCGAGTTGGAAGTACTCCGTTAGGTATTTCGATTCTTAATGAAACTTCTACAGAGTCGCCAATCCTTATTGAATCAATGATAACCGGAGGTGTAAATTGAATCCGCTCTTTCCGGATCATAATACCACCAGAACTTACTAAATCGGTCATTGGGAAAAGTTCTATGCGATCAATAGTCTTGTTACCGATATTTTTCACATAGAACTGAGTTGTAGTAAATTCACCTGCATGCCCTACAAGATACAAAGTATCTGGTAACCCAAACGCATCACGTGGGCCAACAATGACTTCTAATGTAAATTCGTCAGAAATTACGTTTATTTCCCCAACACTATCATAGACAGTAACTAGCCCGTAATACCTTGCATACGGCTGAGTCGGCTCAATGTTTACTGTGAGAGTAACATATTGAGACGCACCCCAACCTAAGTTAAGTGGGTTATTACTAAATGTAATTGCACTTCCCGGTAATATATAACCATCCGGCGACGTTAACACACCACTTACCCGATAGCGAATTCCAGTTAAATCGCTATTACCATATGGATCCGGATCATAATTATTTCCTTCCCGATCCGGATTAATTAACAAGAACTGCCCGGTTGCTTGAGTATTAGGCATTAACTGCAACGTCATTTTGTTAGAAACTAAATTCGCCATGTTATCAGCGATATCCAAGTCATAAGAAGGAGTTACGGTAATAAATACCCTAACTGTATCGTAA
>JANXBB010000290.1 GCA_025061975.1 Caldifarciminota bacterium
AAGAACTGTTGTTTCATTTATTGGGAACTTTTTTATTCTTTCAGGTTGGACATAAAAACCTATAAGCTGGTTATTCTGGTTAACAAATAGTTCTTCTTTGTTTTGGGGAATAATTTTTTCTTTCAAAATTGCGCGTGCCGAGATAAATAATACCGGTTGCGAATAATTATTAAATTGATTGACTAAGGTTTTAGGATATTTTTCTTTAAGCCACATCAAAAGAGCCGGTCGAACTAAAAATCCTAACTCATTATTCGGATAGAGGTATTGAATTTTACTTTTGAGTTCAAGACAACCGCAGTATAATTCAAAAAGCGCACGAAAATATACAAGAGGTAAAAAGTTTTTATAGTTTTGGTCTTCGTAGAGATAGATCACTTTTACCATAGAATATCTAAAATATAAGCTGTTGTCAATTAAGTTTTAATTTGCCAATTATCAAGCAATTTGAAAAACCGCTTTAAACATTCTAAGGCCGATTCTTTAGGTCGGACTTCAAAAACATAACTGGTGTCAATTTCTGACAGGTAGTTAAAATAATACTTAAAATCAATATTACCTTCGCCAATAATGTTGTGTTGATCCCAGGCTCCGTCATTATCATGAATATGTACATTTTTTATGTAGCGACGATATTTATGAAAAAAGTTATCTTCGCGTAGCTTATCTTCACCTTTAAAGCGGTTAATGTGTCCAATATCTAAAGTCAAGCAGAAATTTTTACTTAAGAGCTTAGGAATAAGCTCTAACACAAAAGGATAACGAAACCCCCCAACATTTTCTAAACAGAGATAAAGATTTTTCGGAATTTGCTTTTTTATCGTTGTTAATGTCTTATAAATTAAATTTTTATAATACATTGGATAAACTTCATAAGTCAAAAGCTTTTTCGCAGTCATTCCAAAACTCATATCGGTACCTAAATGAAAAGTAATACTATATGCACCAATTTCAGATGCTTTTTTCATTAAATCGCCGTAGGTTTTAATTATAAACTTTTGAGCGTTTTCTTGAGGCATAAAGAAAGTCAATCCTTCTTGAGCATGGAATTGGAGACGAATCGGTTTATTTTTAAGGTATCTTTTAAGTTTTTGGCGATAATTCTTATTTTCTAACTGCTCGGCAAAATAGATATTATTTAAGTTGAGTTCTAATACTTTTATTTGATTATCTAATGCAAAATCAATAGCTTCTTTAATATCAGAAAAATCAAAAAGAATTTGGATACCTAAATTATTAAGAATCTTTTGGGCGTCAATCATAAGTTATGATTATATCCAATTAATCTTGGGAAGTCAATTATTAGTCAAGATTTTCTTAGTTTTAATTTTCTTAAACCTTCTGAATTTCTTTAACATAAAGTTTACTAAAAATTGCATAAAGAACAAACATAGGATAGCTTAAAAGTCCGATAAATAAAAGGCCAAGAAGTGCTCCAATATAACGCATTAATGATATATTTTCGGTATAGGGTTCAAGAATTGAACTTTGTTCTTGTACCATTCGCTTATAGAAATCACGAACTAAATCTAAATTTTCACAGTAAAAACCAATATTTTGCGAATAAGAAAACCGATTAATGCAGAAGTTTGATGAGCCCACAAGGAGTTTTTTATAGTCCGCGATGATAAATTTTGCATGACTAAACTTTTTATAGAAATAAAGCTTAACTTTGTTTTTAAGTAAAACCGGGAAAATAAGTTTATTGATAAAATTCATTATGGAGTAGTTGTTTTCTTTAAGGGTTAAAAGGATAGTTTTTATTTTCTTGCGTCTAAGAACTCGTAAAAGATTCCAACTAATAAAATAGGGCGAAGAGATAATTAGCTCTGATTGTGCTTCATTAATGATTTTGCGGTAGTATGTATTCAAATTATCATTACTAATAATACCGGCTTCATTCAGATTTATTCTTTTGCCTAAAAGTGCATTATTAAAATCTTTAAGAAGAGCATTGGTAATTTTAGGTTCGTTAAAACAGATCATCATATCATGCCAGGCATAATTGTGATCAGATATGTTAATGCCTCCTAGGTAGGAATAGTTATCAATAATAATCAATTTCTTATGATTGCGGGCAGCAAAGAAAAAACCGAATAGTCCATAAGGGCGAGTGCGATATACTAATATTTTAGCCCGACGTAAATCTTCAATCATTTTTTTAGTTCGACTAACTTCTTCTTTTACTTGGGGCTTTTTATAATAAGTGTCGCTTACATAAAAATCGGTATAATAATCGATTAATACTTTAACATCAACCCCACGTTTTTTAGCCTCAATCAATTTTTGTGCAAGTTCTAAGCCCGCCCCATCGCCTTCAAAAGTCATAAATTGCATATATATGCGCTTTTGAGCGCGATCAAGCTTTTGATAGAGATCTTGAGGAAACTCCTCGTCAACTAAGATTTTATAGTTCATTTGTAATATTATATAAATTTCTTGGTTGATGACAAGAAAAACTTCAATTGTTGACACTGATAAAAATAACCAGTATACTCATTGAGCAAATGAACATACTTTTAGTTTCAACTGCTTATTGGCCGCATCCTTGTGGAGGTTCAGAGCATGTCTATTATTTAAGCCGAGGACTTAAAAGTAGAGGACATAAGGTTACAATTCTTACAACTAACTATTCGAAATACGGTGAGTGTTGCGAATTGCCCGATATTAAGGTAATTCGGGTTGGACGAGCTTTAATGCTTCAGATTAACAAAGGAACTTCACCATTTTCATGGGGCTTTTTTGTACCTTATGAAGTAAAAAAAATCTTGCGTGCCGGACAGTATGATATTGTGCATTTGCATAGTTGTTATCCGTTAGAACTAGGTTTTTGGGCACTAATTTTCTCTCAAAGTATTAATGTATTAACACCTCATACTGTAGGTTTTCGCCGCAGTCCTATTTACTCTTTGGGTGCAAGACTTTTTCGAAAATACGCTAAAAAAATCCACGGGCATATTTATGTTTCTAATTTAGCCCGAATATGGAATGCGCCTTATTATCCCGGGGACTTTCGAATTATTCCCAATGGTGTTGATACAGTGCGATTTTCACCCCAAGTGCCGCCATTTCCTCGACCTCAGGACCGCTTTATTATTCTTTACTTGGGGCGCTTAGACCACAAAAAAGGAATAATGGTGCTTCTTGAAGCAGTAAAAAAGCTGAAACCACAACATCCGGAGATCTTAGTGTATATTATTGGTAAAGGGCCACTGCGCAAAGCAGCTCAACAGTATCTTGACAAAAACAACCTTAGCGAAACTTGTCATTTTTTAGGATATGTGGCACGCGATGATATTCCCCGCTATTATCGCACTGCAGATCTTTATGTTGCGCCCACATTAGGTGCCGAAGCTTTAGGAATTGTTTTACTTGAAGCACTCGCGTCAGGCACACCAACTATTGCTTCAAAAATTGGAGGTTATGACGAAGTAATTTGTGATTCCGAAAATGGGCTATTTTTTAAGCCTGGTTGCGCTGATGATTTAGCAGCTAAAATTAGTGCGGTGATCACAA
>JANXBB010000051.1 GCA_025061975.1 Caldifarciminota bacterium
ACATCGCCGGTAAGACATTGCGAATGAACTCTTACTAATACATTTTCCTTACCCGATACTTCACCTTTAACCAAAGCAAGATGCAAGTAACCTTCGATTTGATCCTCATAGACCATTAACTTAAACTCACCATAAGGTGTAGGAAGTACTGTCTCAACAACCTTTGTAACTAATTTTTCAGTGGCACGTCGATATTGAATTAAATCCGCAATGGTAACGATTTTTAATCCGAAATTTTTAGCAAGCTTTATAAGATAAGGAAGTTTCGCCATCTTACCGGTGTTATCCATAATTTCGCAAAGAACCCCAGCCGGAAAACATCCGGCAAGTTTGGCTAAATCAACTGCCGCTTCAGTATGACCAGCTCGTTGAAGTACTCCACCTGGTTGAGCTCTTAAAGTAAAAATATGACCAGGTCGTGCTAAATCTTGCGGTTTTGTTTTAGGGTCGATTAAAGTTTTAATTGTTACTGCTCGATCATATGCTGAACTACCAGTAGTTGTACCTTTAACAGCATCAACCGGAATCGCAAACGGTGTTCCAAGTTTTGCCGTGTTTTCGCTAACCATCATTGGCAAAGCCAGACGTTCAAAAAGGTCGGGTAGTCCGGCAAAACATATTAGACCGCGACCGTATTGAGCCATGAAGTTGATCTTTTGAGGTGTAATTTTCTCAGCAGCACAAATAAAATCCCCTTCATTCTCACGGTCTTCGTCATCAACAACAATTAAAATCTTGCCTTGTTTTATTAGCTTTATTGCTTCAGGAATCGTTGCAAAAAATTTTGATTTTTTATTCATGCGTTTTAAGTTTTCTTTGAAGTCTACCATACCACTGCCGATAAAATTCTTGATATTCTTTTCGTGCTCGAATCTTTTGCCACCACCATTTGTTTGATAAATACCAATCAATGGTTTTCTTTAAACCATCAGAAAAATCAGTTGTTGCTTGCCAATTAAGAATCCGCTTTATCTTTTCTGTCCCAGCAATTAAACGTTCAACATGACCAGGCCGATCGGCAACTTTTTTGATTAATTTCTTAGGCTT
>JANXBB010000052.1 GCA_025061975.1 Caldifarciminota bacterium
AACTTTTTTAAGTCTTCTGAATAGATTATTAATGAACAACCAGAAATATTAGTTGAAGTTAAATAAATTTTCACACCTAAAGTTTCAGTTGCAAGTGTTGATTTTTGGTAGGTTTGAGAAGGATTAATCCGGCGATTTTTAAAAAGATTAAGGTAAATATCAAAGGAGCTAATTTTGATTGGCAAAACATATTTATAAGTTTTTGACGCTACCTGATCGGTTAATTCCACTTGGCAATTTAAATTAGCGTTTTTGAGCTCTAATGTTGGAAAATTAAGCATAATGCTATCAATATGAGTTTCATTATAACTTAAAGTTTGCTCATAAGTTGGGACTTGGGTTGATTTAGTAAACGCTTTTTCCGTAATAAGTTGACGTTTTTGATATAATCTTGCAACTATTGTGTGCCGATTTATAAATGCATTATTTTCTTTGTGATAAAAAAGTTTACCATGGGGAATTTCGTAATAAATTTTTAAGCTACTTACACCATCGTCTTTTTTTAGGATATAATAATCATAAGCTCGGAAAATCATGGTGTCCTTGTATGCCGTAAGATAAACGAAATCAGAATATGCCCAAATCAGATTTGCTAAAATTATCAAGCTTAAAAACATCCGGGAGACCATTTCTTATTATAAGTTTACTTGAAATATCGCCTTTCGTCAACAATAAAATTCAAAAGCCTTAGAACACGGATATTAATCGCTTTTCATACACTCTTAGATAACCAATTTTATAAAGAAAAAAATATTCCTTTAAATATTTTACTTGCAACTCAAAAGCTCGCTTTAACAGAAATTCTAACATACTCAAAAATTATAACGCCACCGACAATTGAAAATCCAATTAACGACGAAAAAAAGACAGTAATCCGAATCCGTGAGGGGGAGCACTCAGTAGTTTTGATCATACTTTCGTTTTTTTATTGAATATCAAATACTTGGATTAATATAAGAGTAGTTTTTTGTATTACTTATTAGTAATATTTTTAAGGTTTAGGGGCGGGATTTTGAGATTTTAGCGATTTTGCCGATTTTTTTAAAGTTTGGGGCTTTAAGTAATACCAGGTAAAGTCCGGATGCAACTTCTTGGTGGTTTAAGTTTTTACCATCCCAGTAGGCGGTATCTTTATTGAAGCTTTGGTAGTTAATTTCTTTAACTAATTCCCCGGTTAGGGTATATATATAGAGTTTCGGTCGGAGTTTTGGAGGAAAATCTAAGATAATTTTACAGTCAGTTGAGAATGGTGAAGGTACTGAATATGGTGTGGCGTATTCGGTAATATTAACGGTTAAGGCTTCGCTTAGATATCCGATATTTCCGAAAGAATCTTGGGGCAGGATATAATAATCGTATTGGCCTTTGCGTTGATTATAGAGGTAAAACAGACTATCGGGATAGTTTTCGTTAACAAGTTCAGCATTTTGGAACTTAAAAATTTTAATGTCATCGAGATAAACTCCGATACGATTGGTAGTTTGATCGGTTTTGTATCGGAAGCGGAGATAAAGGCTTTCGGATTTTGGTAACAAGTAGCGGTGTTTGCTCCAGTAGGGTTTTATGCCGTAAAATGAGTCTAATACATAAAAATTTTGTTTATCATGCGAATATTCCACATAAAATATATCGCATTTTAGATGGTTATTAATATAAGTCTCCTCAGTAACGTAATAAGAATAAAATTCAAGAATTCCTCCGTAGGGTAAGGCGAAAGAATTTTTGGTTTGTAGATAGTTTACTAGTAAACTTCCCTCGTCAGAATAGAAAGCCGAAGGTAAAGAGTAGGCTTGGCGATTTGAGATCACAAATCCCGAGACATCCCAGTTAGTTAAATCATAGGCTTGGTCTGAAAAAACTAAATTAGTGTTGTGAGCGCGGATTAAAGTGTAGTTGACTTTTGATAAATCAAAGGCATGTGTCCATATGAGTTCAAGATTATTATTACTAACTGGCCTGAGGAGTTTAAGATTTACCGGTGTAGGTTTTACATCATCACTACCAAAGTAGTCATTAAGAAAATTAAGCCAGAGGGTATTTTTTGCCCAAACTAAATTTTTGTATTCATTAACCTGGTATTTAAAAGCTAAATAATTATCCGGGAACCAAAGTGAAATACCGTATGCGTTTTGCAGATTATGTGATGTGGTGCGATTTAATATAACAGCGTTACGAAACTTATCAGTTATTTTATTAACCTCTTTTTGATCCTTAGGGTAGGATATTACGGACTGACATTTAATTAAAAAATCTAACAGATCAATATAGTCATCTTGAAGCTGTGGTGGATCATTTTCAATCGCTAAAGTTTGCACAATATTACGGATTGCCGCAGTTTTAAGGTTTTGTGCATATTTACGAAGGATATAAGAATTGGTTTTAAAATTTAAAAATGCTTCATTGAATTTATCTATATCAATCGCTGAGAATGCACAACTAGTATTGTTTTGGAGATAAAAATTATAAGTTAAATTGACAATTTGGCATGCAAGATTTTGAAGTGATGTTTGCGGATTACTTGTCAGCCAAGATAAAACTTCTTCGTAAGGTAGACCATCCCAAGGCATTCTATTTTCTGCGGCAATTACATATTCAACGTTATTGATGAGTTCTGTCATAACTTCAGCCATTGCCATTAGACAAGCATCAAATATAAGAATTGAGAGTTTTCTTTTTAGAATCTGTTTTATTTCTGATAATGCATATTTTAACTCGCCGTCAGCAACTCCTAGCCAATTATTGGAACTTTCATCGTAAATAACAGCTTTATCTTTATATGATCCATAATTACCAATAGGCCAGCCATTACCGTGATCCCATAAGACTAAGAGATAGTTTTTAGCCCGATAAACTTGAGAAGAGAAACGGACAAATTCAATAAGAGTTTGAGGATCAGCCATATCGACTTCGCCTAAGCTCAATAATAATTCTAAACCTGATGGGCCTACTAAATATCTGGCAGTATTCGGATTACTAGACGAAGCTTGATTATCAACTTGTAAGATAATTTTGACATTATCAGTTGATGGGACTTGGGTGATTTCACTGATATCATCTAATGCTTGAAGACTCATGGAGTTATCAGCACACATATAAATCATTACAGTCCATTCGGGACTAGCAGAGAGCTCTAAGACAAAAAGAAATACAGCGATTAAGAGTGCTCTCATAAAAATAACGGGGCATCTTTGTTAACAGCAAAGATGCCCCGGTTAAGTTATTTTATTTTATTTAGAGTCCGACGATTGCACCAAGTCGATGGGAACCTTTAAGCCATCCCATATCTCGATAGCAATAATCAAGTCTTAGAGTGACACCCGGTGTAAGGTTAGTCATAAATCCGGCACCGAAGGAAAGTCCGGTTGTATATTTTATGGCTTGGGCATATTCCAAATCAGTGTTTAAGATATAACCACCCCGTAAGAAAAATACTTTTCGGTAATTGTATTCAAGTCCGAAGTTAATGGTCTCGTTAATATCATTAGGATGCAGAAGATCACAAGCAAAAGTTAATCTATTAGCCGGATTGTCTAAAATATCATAAGCGATTCCAAATCGGAAGGTTACCGGAAGAGGTGTTGGAGTAGTTAGATACTGCGCTCGAGGCTTTAAGGCAAAAGTTGTGTCTTGGAATTGAATAGCAATACCGGAGTAGGTAAGGGATGTGCCAAAGTTAGTAATTGCCGCTCCGAGTCTTAGACTTTTAAAACCAGTGAAGTATAATAGACCAAAGTCTAATGCTGCTCCTGATGCTGAAAGATTATAAAGTGTTTGATTGATAGCTTTAGCTGTAAGTCCAAAAGAGAGTTTTTCAGTAATCTGACGTGCAAAAGTTAGTCCGAATGCTAAGTCCATTGCCCCAAAGTAAAGTCCGGTAGAATCATCTTCACGAATTGCGGTTGCCGGATCATCGATAGTTAATTTTTCCATATCGCCCATAGTTAAAGCAGTAACTGACAAAGCTAATACTCCAATATTAGTAATTGGTAGTGCAGCACATAAGTAATCATGATTGATATCGCTAATCCAATCAATGTGATTGACAAAGAACTCACGTTTTCCGAGTTGTGTAAGTCCGGCCGGATTAAAATAACTTGCAGAAGCATCATCAGCAATAGCGGTAAATGCTTCGCCCATTCCGGTTGCTCGGCCCACTCCAATTTTAAGAAACTGCGCTGAGGTTGTGCCGACTTTAGAGAACTTAATTTTAGCTTCAGAGATAGAAACACCGATAAGAC
>JANXBB010000143.1 GCA_025061975.1 Caldifarciminota bacterium
GAATTGCTGGGGTGTAGCTCCAAAATTCAAACGTATTATTTCCTTTAATTAGCCAGACTTTTCCGTAGCCAAAGGTCAGGTTAGCTCCAGCTTTGGGAACAGATTTTTTGCTTTCAGGAAGGCGCGGAATTGTATCTAATGGAATCCAACTTTCGGTTGCTGGTATATAACCCCAGAAGTCTTGTTTTCCACCGCCTTTGATTATATAAACAATACCATCACCAGCAGTTATTGCGCCACCATCTTTAACTTTATTTTTGCGGTTTCTCTTATCTCCTAGCATTGGATGGCGCAACGGAATAGTTTCTTTTTGGGTCCAGCGATTTTGGTTAATGTCATAGGCCAAAAAGTAATTATGTCTACCATTGCCTTTAAGACAATAAATAGTATTGTTGATATTGGCAATACCGCTACCATCTCTGAAAGTTTTAGCATCTGGGGTTAATGGCACTGAGTTAAGTGTATCCCAGGTTGCGCTTTGAACATCAAACACGAAGAAGTTTTTGTTTACAGCTTTTTGTCCACCGGCTAAAAGATAGACTTTTCCATTGTGATAACAAAGTCCGGAACCGCCTTTAAGACCACGGGTTACGGGAACAAATGGCAATGCGCTCCAGGTGTTTCTTATGATGTTATATTTCCAGAATTGCTTAGTGTTGTTGCCGCGGATTGCATAAATTAAGCTATCACCATCATAACACAATGCTGCACCTTTGCCGATTTTTTTCTTAGAGATCTTTGTTGTATCATTGCTATCACGGCCGAAAGGTATTGATTCTTTAGTTAGCCAACTATCTTTTGCAATAGAATAAGCATAGAACTCATTGGAGTTATTGCCGCGGAACGCATAAATTAAGGAATCTCCAACACAAACTAAAGCTCCACCGTTTCTTACAAATCTTAACTTGTGAAGCATTCTTGATGGGACATCATTTTTGCGAACCCAGCCCGGAATTATAAGAGTTACCAAAACATCAAGCGTTGGAGTTACAGGATCATTACTTGTAATGCGTAATGTACATTGATAACTCCAGGAAAGTAAGTTTGAAGTAATAAACCGCACATTTAAATTATTGCTATTTGAAGGTAAAAGTTCACCGGAAATTGGAGTTACTTGCAACCAACTGACATCTGGTGTCTTTTGTAAGTTCCAAACTAAAGTTGCATTGCCGATATTAGTAATTGTAAGGCTTGTATCTCTTATAACATTCTTATCTAATACTACAGTAATTGAGCTTGGAATAACAGAAATCTGAGGTCTTTGAGTTCCAGATAAAACAGTTAGTTGAATTGGTACATCAACAACAGAGTTTTGCGGATCATTACTTGTGATTCGTAGTGTGCACTGATAAGCCCCTAAAGCTAATCCTTGGGTGTTAAAACTCACTGTAAGATCAGTATAACTCGTAGCAGGTATCTGACCTGAAGTCGGAGTTACCGAAAGCCAATCAACTATCGGGACTTCAGTTAAGCTCCAGGTTAAAACCGTATTGCCGTTATTGGTGATTTTTACCACGGTATCTTTAACTGCACCATAGGGGAGTGCTAACTGGATTGAAGTCGGCACAACTGATATCTCAGGCATTAAGACAGTTAACCTTACCGGAATATTTACCACCGCATTAGCTGGATCATTGCTTGTGATCTTTAGAGTGCAGTTATAAGTGCCGTGTTGGAGGTTAGTGGTTGTAAAGCTTAAGGTAAGTTCTTGGTTGTGTGATGCTGGGATATTTCCTGAAGTCGGATTTACCGAAAGCCAGTTTACTTGAGGCACAGTTGTAAGGTTCCAGACTAACTGAGCATTGCCTAAATTGCTAATAACAAGTGTGGTATCTTTACTCTGAGGATAATTTAAAGTAATATTAAACTCCTGAGGAGTTATAGAGATTGTTGCACCTAAAACTGTAAGTTTGACCGGCACATTTACAACAGGATTTTGCGGGTCATTGTTTGTGATTCGCAGTGTGCACTGATAAACCCCTAAAGCTAATCCTTGGGTGTTAAAACTCACTGTAAGATCAGTATAACTCGTAGCAGGTATCTGACCTGAAGATTGATATAATCCTTCAATTTTTGGACCGGCAACTTTTCTTGTAAATCCGGTTTTTGTATCAAAAAGCCCGATGCTCCCATCCTTAAATTTAACAATAAAATCAATATAAAAGGGCTTAAGAATTCCGTTTTCTTCTGCATAAGGAACTGCAAAATAAGTTGCCTCTCGGTCACCATTTCTAAACCACCATTCAATTTTATCTGATTTTTCCAATAACTCAATAAATGCTCTCTCTGGTTTTGATTCACCTGAGGTATAATAAGGTTGCATAACTGATAATTTCTTTTCGTCTAATCGGTAGTTCTGACCATACGTTATAGATTTTGGCACATTCCAATCTTTAACAAATACTAATTCAGGCATACGCTCGCTAACTTGTTTCTGATATTCTTCTTTGGTCATATTTAAAACGTTGATAATATGCTGTGCATTTTTGTCGCTTAAAGTAATCTTTACAATATTTGCCCAATTTTCAACATCGTCCATTTTCAGTTCGGACTTAAAAAATTCATAGATTGCAGATTTTACTCTTCCAACCGACCGATCTTCGGGATAAAATGGAGTTAAATTTTTTCTCACAAAATAGTCAAATATTTTTTGAAGGTCAAAATCACTAAGTTTCATTTTAACGTCGCTATCAATTTCTTTACCTACTAATGAGTCAACATCCTCTGC
>JANXBB010000199.1 GCA_025061975.1 Caldifarciminota bacterium
CATGCATAAGATTTCAGTAAATCCACCGGCAGCTGCCGAAAGCGTTCCTTGAGCAATCGTTTCTGATTCAGGATTTCCCGGTTCTCTAAGATGACAGTGTAAATCAATAAAACCCGGCGCAATATATTCAGTATCTTTAAGTTTTAAGATGTTTAAAGCTTCTTTAGGGAGTTGGGGGCTGTTCTTAATTTTACCATCTTTGATATATATACCCGAATTAGTGACTATTTTTTCCCCAGGCACAACAAATTTTCCTCCCCAAATGAGAAGTTCTTTAATCTTAATTTTCGTGTATTTCGGAGTTTTATTAGGTAAGGACACTAACCTAAAAGAATCATCTTTAAAAGTGCCATTCGGATATAAAGTCCGTTTTGAGCTTGCCGAAAATAAGCAGCACGTGGATCTTCATCGCAGTCCAGAGTAATTTCATTGACCCGAGGAAGAGGATGCATAACAATGGCATCTTTTTTCATTACAGCAAGTACTTCTTTATTAATAATATATTTATCTTTTGCCTTCTCAAAATCTTCGATGTTTTCGCCAAAACGTTCTTTTTGAATTCGGGTTTGATAAATCACATCAACTTCGGCTGCAACTTTTAAAAGGTCAGTTTCTTCATAAAAAGGAATTTTATGGTTGCTAAGATAATGTTTAATATCGCCCCGCATTTTGACTACTTCAGGCGCCACAAAGTAAATTGTGATGTCTTGATATTTTGTAAGAAGATAAGTAAGTGAGCGCACTGTTCGACTATATGCAAGATCACCCACCATAGCAATTTTAATCCCATCGATTCGGCCACATTCTTTTTTTATTGTATATAAGTCAAGAAGAGCTTGCGTTGGATGCTGACCTGGTCCATCACCCGCGTTAATAATTGGCACCGGTGAAACCTTAGCAGCACGTTCTGCAGCACCACTTTCGTAATGTCTTAAAACAATGAGGTCAACATAACTGCCAATAATTCTAACTGTATCTTCTAAAGATTCGCCTTTTGCAGTTGATGAAAATTCTCGAGCATTTTCGGTAGAAATTAGTTCTCCCCCGAGTTTTAACATTGCAGCTTCAAAAGAAAGCCGAGTTCTTGTGCTTGGTTCATAAAATACCGTAGCCATAAGTTTTCCCTTAAGCATATCTGAACCACCGTTGCGCGCAATTTTTTCCATTTCTTCAGTTTCTCGAAAGATTTCCTCTAAGGTTTTGCGGTCAAATTGCTGAGCTTTAATAATGTGATTTAATTTCATATTTGTTTAAAGAAGCGTATTTTGCATCTTATGTAAGAGATTATTTTATGATAATCGACAAAGGAATCAAAATTACGTATCCCAACACTAAAAGAATTGGCGCTAAAACAGTTGACCCTCGAGCTAAAAAAATATAACCCAATCCTATTGTAACAACACCAACTCCGAAAAGAACATAATTTTTCGTAGTAAAAGCAATATTCGGCCGTCGTATAACCTTAGCTTTGGGTTTTTCTTTTAGCGGCTTTGTTTTTTCTTTCATTAGCAAAAATCTTAAACTAAATTCTCTTGTTTGTCAAGTTTTTGTTTAATAAATTCTATAATTTCAGCCTGATTAGTTTTTGGTAGAATTAAATGTAGACCTCTAAAATTATCAAGAAAATTTCTGCGTGAAAAGGGGCTTAAAACAACGCCATTGTTAGTTATATAGTATTTTTTAAAATGTGACCAGGGTAAACGATTTTTTACAAGTTTTTTGTCAATGATTACTTCAGTTTCGGTTAGGGTGTATTTAGTTGGTAAAAAGTAAGCATTGAGGGTTATAAATAAAAACCCCCAGGCGACTAAGGTTAATATAATACCATAAAAAATAATAAAGAAAATGCTAACGAACAGAAGAAAGCATCCGACTAAGATTGTTTTTCGGATGTTTTCTTTAGCCAGATGAATCTGCCACGATATTTCCATGGGACTTAAAGTAATGGGTCCGGTAGGACTTGAACCTACGACCCGCTGATTATGAGTCAGCTGCTCTAACCGAACTGAGCTACGGACCCAGATTTTTATAAATATATCTTACAAAAATTATGTTTATTGTCAAGAATTAAAAACAATTGCAATAGGTTTAATTGTCTAAATAGTAATTTTTAGGCATCTATAATAATATAAAAGCGTTGTTAATTAATAAAAACTACCACTATTGTAGGGGGAATACGGTTCCCGGGATTTGTTGCGAGTTTTATGCGAATTTGTTTTACGAGTATTTTCACACTAAATTTTAGTTTTTCTAAAATACAAACTTGAAGGTTTGGTTTTAAGTTGACAATCAAAAGACCAAAAGAATTAACTATCAGAACAAGCACTCCAAAACTTAAGAGTAGACGTTAAAGTCGTTGCAATACTTTAAAGTGCTGTTTTAAGTTTTAGTGATAAAATTCTTATTGAAACGATTTCCTAAAATGTATTTTTAATTAAGTAGGAAACTTTCGCTAAACAGCTTTAAGATTAAGAGAATATATAAAAATCTTTCTTATTTGCCATCTGGATAAAAAGAAGAGTTGTGAAGAGCTTAAGGAAGTTTAAAAAATACATTATACAATCTTACAAGCTAACTGACCACAAGCTGCAAGAATATCTGCGCCTTTGCTTTTTCTTATGGTAACACAAGGGAGTTTCGGATAAAGTTTGTTAACAAATGCAGTAGTTTCTTTAATACTTGGAGCTTCAAAAGGACTTTTAGGATACGGATTAAATGGAATAACGTTGATTTTGCAGGGGATATCTTTTAGGAGTTTAATCAGTCTTTTTATGTCGTCATCGGTGTCATTAATTTCTTTAATTAAGACATATTCAAACGTCACGCGTTTATTTTTTTGTTTAACAAAGTGTTTTACTGCCTTAATAAGCTCTTTTAACGGATATTTTTTGTTAATTGGCATTAAAATATCGCGGATTTTATCGGTAGTAGCGTTAAGGGAGATTGCTAATTTAACCTGAAGCGGAAAAGTACTAAAATCATAGATTTGTGGTATAATTCCGGCAGTTGAAACGGTAATTTTTCGTGCACCGATATTTAGACCATAGTCAGAATTTAAAAGATAAATTGCTTTAAGGACTTCGGTGTAATTTAGAAATGGTTCACCCATACCCATAAAAACCACATTAGTAACGCGTATCCCTAAAATGTTTTGGATCTGTAAAACTTGATCAGCGATTTCATAAAACTTAAGGTTTCTTTTAAATCCTGCTTGAGCAGTATAGCAGATTTTGCAATTTAAAGGACAACCAACCTGACTTGAGACGCATACAGTTTTTCTTGTGCTTTCAGGAATAAATACAGATTCAATACAATTGCCATCCTCTAATTCAAAAAGAAATTTGGTAGTACCGTCACTTGCGATTTTTTGATCGATGACTTTTAAACTTCCAATATAGAATTTACTTTGTAGCACTTGGCGTTTTTCTTTAGAAAGATTTGTCATTAAGTTAATATCAGATATACCTTTTTGCCAAATCCACGAAAAGATCTGATAGGCACGATATTTTTCCCAACCGAATTTTTCTAGTTCAGTTATTAATTCTTCTAAGGTATATGCCTTAAGATTTTTCATAATTGATTTTCTTTATAAATTCGTATTGCAAGTCCGATCATTAAATAAGAAACTATTAGCGATGAACCTCCGTAACTTAAAAAAGGGAGTGCAATGCCAGTAATGGGCAATAATCCTAAAACCATACCAATGTTAACAATTATTTGATAACTAAACACGAGAAAAATTCCAATAGCAACCAGCCGCGCGAATTCATTTTGAGTTTTTTGGGCAATTTTATATATTTGATATAATAGGAAGAAATAAAGTGTTAAAGTTAAAATTGCGCCGACGAAGCCAAATTCTTCCGAAAGTGTTGAGAAAATAAAGTCTGTTTCGCGATTAGGGAGAAACGCTAGTTTTTTCTGGGTGCCAGAAAGGAAACCTTTCCCGAAAATTCGGCCGGAGCCCACAGCAATTTGTGATTGAATAAGATTCCAACTCATCCCTTTAGGATCAAGCCATGGAGAAAGAAAGCCGATAATTCGAGCTTTCTGGTATTCTTTTAGATTAGCCCAAATAATCGGTGAGGAAAGCCCGGCGAGGATATTAGTCATTAGAGCGATTAACCAGCTGACAACAGTTGTTTTACGATAAGTAATAATAGCAAAACCGACGAAGTAGCCAATCCAGAGATAAATTGAAAACCCAAAGATGAAACTAAAAATTGGCGAAAAGAGCAGAAAAATCTGAAACATTGAAATTCCATGCCAAAACATCATCCCTGCTAAAACGGGCAAGAAAATTAAACCTGTCCCCATATCCGGTTCTAAAAGCACCAAAAGTGCATAACTTAAAGCAGCGACAATAGGAATTAGCAAATCTTTCATATTAAAAGCAATTTTTTTATATGCCCAGCGTTGAGCGATGAATAAGATTATTGCTACTTTTGCAAGTTCGCTTGGTTGGAAGTTGAAAAAACCTAAATCAAACCAACGGTTGGCCGGTCCGCCCCCAACGATAAGGACTAAAACTAGCAATAAAAATGTTAGAATAAAAATATGAATGCTAAAATTTTCCCATAACCGAACAGGAATCTTTACAGTTGCAAGTAAAATTCCAATGCCTAAAATAGTCCAAATGAGCTCTCGAAAAAAATAATTACTTCCTCCGGCGCTGTAAATTGTTACAAGTCCGATAATATTAAGAATTATTACTACACCAATAATAATCCTCGAATTATTTAATTTACTCATTAGCTATAAAATTGCGTTTTTCAAAGTATTTTTTAACAAGTTCTCTCACAATTGGAGCAGCATATGCTCCACCTTTTCCGACATTTTCGATTAAGACACAAAATAAAACTTCCGGATTTTCTACCGGTGCATAACCCACAAACCACGCGTGGTCACGATATGGTGGATTTTCTGCAGTTCCGGTTTTGCCGGCAATTGCAATTTCTGGCATATATGCTGCCCAGCCGGTTCCCCGAGTCACAACATCTTGTAATGCTTTTTTAACGATTTGGAAGCTTCTTTTAGAAACGGGTAAATTTTTTTTAGCTGGTTGGTAGCGATAAATTATTGAATCAGATTTTCGAATTTCTTTAAGAAGATGTGGGAGATAAAATTCGCCCTCTTGAGCAATGGCACTATAAATGACCGCTAGCTTTAAAGGAGTTAATAAAATCTCACCTTGTCCTACTCCATAGTTTACTAAAAGACCGGATGTCCAACGGTTTTTTCCATAACGATTATCGAGATAGGCACGGGTTGGTATATTGCCTTTGCGTTCTGAAAGCAGATCGATTCCGGTCTTTTCATCAATCTGCCAAAACTTTAGAAATTCTCCGAATTTATCGATTCCTAATTTTAGGGCTAGTTGATAAAAATATATATTGCAAGAATAAACAATTGCGTCTGTAAGTGCCAACGAGCCATGTTTTCCCAAACAACGGAATTTACGGTTACCATACCGAAATTCACCGGCACACGGTGCAAATTTAGTGTTTTCAGTTATAAAGCCATATTCTAAAGCTAAAGAAGTAATTGGGGGCTTGATTGTTGACCCTGGTGGATAAATAGCAGAAATAACACGATTTATTAACGGGGCGGATTTGTCGTTTGCTAACTTTTCCCATTCTTTTGTAGAAATTCCCTTTGTAAGTACCTCGGGATCAAAACTAGGATAAGATACCAGACAAAGAACTCCACCATCTTTTAAATCTAACCCAATTACCGCGCCTCGTTGATGTTGACTCAGCAGGTTATAAGCAAGTTTTTGAAGCTCAGCATCAATTGTTAAGATGATATCGCAACCCGGATCGGGTGGGACTTCGCGTTTCTCAGGAATCGGACCAATTTCCCTACCTAACGCATCTATTTCAGTATAGCGAATACCATCTCGCCCACGGAGATATTTTTCGTATACAGCTTCGAGACCATATCGACCGACATAATGCCATGGTTTATAAAAACTATCCGATTTTAACTCTTCCGTGGTGATTTCGCCTAGATAACCAATTATATGGGCGAATGCTTTGCCATCAGGATAGATCCGAACGGGTTCTATTTCAATTGTCACACCTGGAAATTCTGCAGCAAGTTCTTCGATTTGTGAGGCAATTTTAATATCAAGATGCCGTTTAATCTTAATCGGAGTTCTAAGATAAGCTTGGTCATAAAGTAAGGATTTTATTTTATTAGAATCCAAAGGGACAATTTTATTTAATTTGGTGATGATTCCGGAGTCAATTTCACAAGGAATTACTGAAAGCGCAAATGATGGCCGAGTATCAGCTAATGGAATATTATTACGGTCTAAAATTTTTCCACGTGAAGCAGGAATATATACTTTTCTGATGTGGTTAGCTTCCGAAAGGCGAAAATATCTTTCGCCTCGAATAATTTGCAAATGTATCAATTTTATTGTAATAATAATAAAGCAAATTCCCAACAAAATTAATAAAGATTTTCTAGAGGCGTACTCGGCCATTTTCGGAGGATAACTTTTGTAATTAAGAAATCCAATGGTATTGCAAGAATCAATAGAATTATAAAAGAGATAAACCAGCTTAAGAATTGAGTTCGAGCTTTAAGTACCGTTAACCCTAGCAAGTATTTAATTGTTAACACTAAAGCCACAATTATGAGCAAATAGGTTCGGTTGTTATATAAGGCGCGGCGGACATTGCTTAAGCCATAAGCAACTAAAGTAAAAAATATAATGTGAAAGCCCAAATGGGGTGGTGCTGTTAAGTCTAGTAAAACTCCAGCCCACAGCGCATTTAATAATGCATAAAAAGGCTCATCATAAAGTGATAAAATCACCAAAAGTAAAAGTAAAATTTCGAACGGAAATTTATATAAAGTATACTGAATAATGAAGAATAAATAAATTACGAGAAGGCGTAAAAATATTTTCATCTTATACGAGGTTGCGTAGGAATTTCTATTTGGATTTCTTGAATTTTTTTTGCTTTTTCTTGAGGGACATTAATTTTTTGAGAAGCGAATTCTTCAAGTAGCACTAAAACGTATTCAATGGTGTTAAAATTGTTTACGGGGAGAACTTCAACGTGTTGGAAGAATCGAGTTCGGTCAGGAGTAACTTTTGTTACGACACCAATTTTTAGTCCCCGAGGAAAAATTCCTCCAAGTCCTGATGTAATAATTGTGTCCCCGGGTAAAACATCACTTTCGGCGAAAGAATATTTAAATCGCAATAGCTGGTTTTGATCGTATTCAATAACACCGACTACATTACTTCTTAAATTTAAAGCACTAATCCTTAATTGAGGACTGAGTGCAGTTTCTACAATAGCGTTAAGAGGATTACAATCAAGTACTTTACCCACGAGGCCATAAGGCGTAATAACCGGCAAGTCTTTTTTTATTTTGTGGGCACTACCTTTATTAATTACAAGATATCTTACAAAAGTCTCTTGATCCCGTCCAATTACTTTAGCCCAGACTAAATTTTGCGTAGTGCTAATTATACTTTCTTGTTTTAAATTTATTAACTCTTCTTTTAAGCGAACATTTTCGAGCATAAATTCAGTTGCCAGGCGGCTTAATTTTTCTAACTCTTGAGTTTTTACTCTAATTTTGCTTATAAAATTATTAAGGTAATTTACCGGAAACATTAATATAAGTATCGGATAACGACTGACGGTTAATTTAATTTTAGTAGGCAGAAAAAACAAAATAATACCAACACTCAATATTATCAAAAAGAACTTTTTAGCCATCATCAATTTAACGACTGATTTGTCGGAAACTTTCAAGATGTCTTTTTAGTTTTTAGATAATAGTTTATTGAGTAGGCAATAATAGTTTTTGGTAACGCGGAATGTCTTCTAATATTTTTCCAGCCCCGAGCACGACGCAATCGATCGCATTTTCTGCAACATAAACTGGAAGATTAGTTTCTTCATGTATGAGTATATCTAATCCTTTAAGAAGCGACCCCCCGCCGGCCATATAAATACCGCGGTCGACAATGTCCGAAGCTAATTCGGGTGGGGTCTTCTCTAATGCTGAATGGATTGCAGAAATAATTGCCGACACCGGTTCTTCTAAGGCTTCACGGATTTTTGAACTCGTAACTTTAATGGTTTTAGGTATTCCGGTAATTACATCTCGGCCTTTAACCTCCATCGTTTCTTCTTTTCCGGTGGCATAAGCTGAACCAATAGTAATTTTGATATTTTCCGCAGTTTGTTCTCCGATGATTAAATTATAATTTTTCTTGACATAATTAATAATTGCTTCATCCATCTCGTCGCCAGCTACTCGAATTGAACAGGAGTTTACCACTCCTGATAAAGCCACCACAGCAATTTCGGTAGTTCCTCCACCGATATCTATAATCATATTACCGATTGGTGCTTCAACAGGTAATCCTGCTCCCATGGCTGCAGCAATTGGTTCGGATACTAAATATACTTCTCGAGCTCCGGTTGCTTCTACTGAATCTCTTACAGCTCTTTTTTCTACTTCAGTTGTGCCCGAAGGTACACAGACAATTACTCTGGGTCTTACAAAGGGCTTTTTTTTCTGGACCATCTCAATGTAGTTTTTTAGCATAAGTTTAACGATCCCGAAATCAGCTATCACCCCATCTTTCATTGGCCGGACTGCACGAATACCTTCTGGCGTTCTTCCGAGCATACGTTTTGCTTCATTACCAACCGCAACGACCTTGTGATTAATCTCGTCTACCGCAACTATCGAAGGTTCGCGGAGTTGCACTCCTTTGCCTTTTACATAAATTAATGTAGAATAAGTGCCAAGGTCAATTGCAATATCATTACTAAATCTTTCTTTTATTCCTCGGAAAAAGTCGTTAATAAACATCAAAATAGTTTAATAAAAAAAGCTTAAAAGTCAATAGGATAACATTTTTCAATGGTTTTATAAAACCAAAATATTAACATGCAACAACCAAAATCTAATTTTCACTTTCTTATTGACTTTTGCGTCGTTTTCTTTTATGCTTACTACTATGGCACATGTTTATACACCAGGATTAAAAGTTACATCAAGAACAGTTGTCAGAAAGGAACGTAGATTACCCCTAAAGGGTCAGGTATTAGTTAGCAAAGGTCAAAAGGTTCAAGGTGAAGATATTGTTGCTCGAACATCTCTCCCAGGTGATGTCACCACTGTAAATGTTGCTGGGCTTTTAGGAGTTCCCCCCGAAGATATTAAGATGATGATGGTGAAGCGTGTTGGTGACGAAGTTAGAAAAAATGAAGTAATCGCACAATCAAAAGGTTTTTTTGGACTTTTTAAGTCCACAGTAAAATCACCAATTGATGGAATTATTGAAAGTATATCAGAAATTACCGGACAGGTGATTTTGCGTGAACCACCGAAGCCGGTGGAGATTAAGGCCTATATTGATGGAGTTGTGGCAGAAGTAATTCCCGAAGAAGGAGTGATAATTGAAACTCAAGCAAGTTTAATACAAGGAATATTTGGAGTCGGAGGTGAGACCCGAGGAATAATAAAAGTATTAGCTAAATCGCCTGATGATGATTTAACTGCAGACAAGATAACAGAAGATTGTAAGGACAAAATTATTGTCGGTGGCTCGATCGTTGATTTTCCGGCTTTACAAAAAGCTCGGGAGGTTGGTGCTAAAGGGGTTGTTGTTGGCGGTATTGAAGATGCGACTTTGAAGGCGTTTTTAGGATATGACATAGGAGTTGCAATTACCGGTCACGAAAATTGCGGCTTGACGATAATGGTAACTGAAGGGTTCGGTCGGATGCGGATGGCTAATCATACATTTAAGTTAATTAATGAATTAAACAATAAAATGGCTTCGATGAATGGTGCTACGCAAATTCGTGCTGGAGTAATTCGACCGGAGTTGATTGTGCCATTGGAAGCTGGAGCCGAAGGGTTTTACGATAGTGCACAGATCTTTGAACGCGGATTAGAAATCGGTTCAACAGTTCGCATTATTCGCGAACCTTTATTTGGACGAATCGGTAAAGTTGTAGCACTTCCTGCAGAACTTCAGCAAATTGAGACCGAATCTAAAGTACGAATATTAGAGGTTGAACTTGAAGATGGAAAACGGGTGATACTTCCTCGAGCTAATGTAGAACTTATAGAAGAATAACAAGCTTTTTATAATGAGCTATAAAAAATTAACTATAATTTTTGTCCTATTAATATTAATGTCTCCGCTTAATAGTTTCGTGTCTCTCAAGATTGTCCCCAGTGCTCGTGAGCAAAGTATGGGAGGAGTGGGCAATGTATCGGCAATAGGACCACAAGGAATGTATTTTAATCCAAGTATTACTGCAGGACTGCGGTCGTTTGCTTTAGCAATAAATTACCAAAGACGGTTTTTAGACACCTACGCTCAAAGCGTATTTTTAATAAGATCCTTTAAAAATTTTAATGTAGGATTTGGATTAAACACCTTTAATGCTGGAAAAATCGAAGTCCGACCTCCATGGCCGACTGATGAGGTGTTTGGAGAAATTAACCCTGCTGACTTTACGTTTTATTTTAATATTAGTCGGGAAATTAAAGTCCAGGATAAAACTTTTCGATTAGGTGCTTCTCCGCGGCTTTATTATTCTAAAATTGGCGAATATAGTGCTTCGGGATACGGGATAGATTTAGGTATGTTTTTCGCATCGATTCCAAATTTCAATTGGGGAATTTCGCTTCTTGATTTTGGCAGCGAAATAAGATACTACCGGATAAGAGATAATTTACCAACGCGTCTTGTTGGAGGTGTTGAGTATTTTCTTAATTTATCTCGTATGAAATTTCTGTCTAATTTTAAAATTGGGGCAGACTTCAATTATTTTGTTTATGAGCGGACAAGCAATTTAAATATTGGTGGCGAACTAAATATTAATAAAAGACTATTTATTCGTGCCGGATATCGGATAAATAATAAAAACGAGCCGTATTCGTTTGGGTTAGGTGTGGTAGCTAAAAAACTCCGATTTGATTATGCGTTTATTCCTTATTCGTTAAACTTAGGAATTGGACATCATCTAAGTATTGGATTGGGATATTAATCGGTTATGAAACAATATTTAGACTTTGAAAGTCCAATTGCGGAATTAGAAAAACGGGTTGAAGAGCTATCAGTAATTGCCGGATACGAAGAGGAAGTTAACAAACTGAAAAGTCAGATAGAAAAGTTAAAGACTCGGATTTATTCGAACTTAACACCTTGGCAAAAAGTGCTTTTAGCTCGGCATCCGGCTCGACCCTATGCATTAGATTATATTAATTTAATTACCACTGATTTCGTTGAGCTTTCCGGAGATCGATATTTTGCAGACGATAAAGCAGTTGTTGGGGGACTAGCAAAAATTAGTGTTTCAGATTCTAAATATCTTTCAGTGGTGATTATCGGAACTCAGAAAGGACGCGAGACAAAAGAGAAAATTTTCAGAAATTTTGGGATGCCTCATCCTGAAGGATATCGTAAAGCACTCCGATTAATGAAGTTAGCAGAAAAGTTCAATTTGCCGGTTGTAACTTTAGTTGATACACCAGGAGCTTATCCGGGAGTAGGAGCAGAAGAACGTGGTCAAGCTGAGGCGATTGCTAAAAATTTACGAGAAATGGCTAAATTAGAAGTGCCAATAATTGCTATTATTACCGGCGAAGGTGGATCGGGTGGCGCATTAGCATTAGCGGTAGGAAACCGGATTTTAATGATGGAGTATGCAATATATTCGGTAATTTCACCTGAAGGATGTGCTTCGATTTTATGGCGTGACCCTGAAAAAGCACCTGAAGCTGCTGAAGCTCTTAAACTTACCGCTCAAGATCTCTATCAGTTTGGGATTATTGATGAAATTATTCCCGAACCGTTGGGTGGAGCACATCACGACTATCATCTTGCAGCTCAGTATATTAAAAACAGCATAATAAAAAATCTTTCGGAGCTTCAGAATTTATCTCCGGAAGAGTTAGTTAATCAGCGAATTGAAAAATTTCGTTCTTTTGGTATTTATTTTGAAGTATAAAAAATTACGATGGGTGAATTTCGAACTGGTTATGTTGCAATTGTTGGTAGACCCAATGTTGGTAAATCGACCCTTCTAAATGTTTTAATAAACTACCGATTATCAGCAATTTCTCCAAAGCCGCAGACTACCCGCCATAAGATTTTGGGTATTTTAAATGGTGAAAATTATCAAGCAATATTCATCGATACCCCTGGAGTATTAAAGCCGCGTTATGAACTACATCGCTTTATGCAAAAAGAAGTTGAAGAAGCGATGGAAACCGCAGATTTAGTGATTATTATGGTTGAGCCATTTAACGAACCCGGACCAGAAGAGATTTCGATTATCGAACAAGTAAAATCACTACCTAAGATCTTAGCAATTAATAAAATTGATCTTATTGAAAAACCACGGCTTCTACCGCTAATTGATAAATATCGGGTTTATAATTTTGTTGAGATTCATCCGATTTCAGCACTTCATAATTCCGGTATCGACGAACTAAAGCAGAGTATTGTTAAAAATTTACCGCTAGGAGAACCTTTTTATCCCCAAGATCAAATAACCGAAAAACCTGAACGGTTCTTTGTTGAAGAATTGATTCGTGAAGGAATATTTCACCGTTACGGAGAGGAAATTCCTTATTCTTGCGCGGTGGAAGTAGAGGAATTTAGGGAACGACCTCAAGGGCAAAAAGATTATATCCGGGCGGTAATATACGTTGAAAAACCTTCGCAGCGAGCAATTATTTTAGGTAAAAATGGAGAGGCGATTAAACGTCTTGGGAAATTAGCACGAGAAAATATCGAAAAATTTTTGGGTCGGCCGGTATATTTAGAATTGTTTGTAAAAGTTAAGCCTGATTGGCGAGAAGATAAACGGTTTATAAAAGATACCGTCTATCGCTACGATTAGCTTGGTCTTCAAGCTGCAACCTGTTGTAAAAAAATTGCGCTTCATTTTCATTATCTGCAATTCGGCTTATAAAATCATTTATACCATTGGGTCGCAATATGTAATCTGCATTCCCTATAATTAATGCGCGATGTTTAGCCATCTCTAAAAGAAACTCAAGGGCTGTTTTTAGCCGTAGATAAGTTGCGTAATCAGTGAGAGGTTTTTCTTTATCTATGTCAATCATAAAAGCTACAAGAACATAAGGAAAAGATTTTAGATAAATCTGATATGCCGGCGGATTATTGTGAGCTGGGGGAATAACATTTATCTCTTTTATTTCATTGTTTTTTACGAATTCACTAAAGTCGTATTCACAAGATAATCCCAATTTATAAGCAATAACTCCAATGCCAACGTTTTTCAGCTTAACCTCAACTTTAGTTTCAGGTTCAAAAAGTTGAAGCATCCGAATTCGAAATTCACTAAATTTTTGGCGAACCAAAAGTTCGCGGAGTTGAAACTTAATTAAAAGTTCCGCAAGGCCATATTTACGTAAGCTTCGGTCAACCATGACATCCCAAATTGTTAGATGAAAATTTTTCTCGTATTCACAAAACGAATGTGCAAGTTCTCGAGTTTGGGCTCCTGGGTCTAAACTATATAGATAAGAATCAAAAACTCCTTCACGTTCTTTATTTTCTAAAATAAACTCTTGATTGAGTAACGGCCCACTGGTAATTTTAATTATATTCTTCGCTGTCCACTCAAAGGTTGGCCCAAACGGACGGGGTTGAAATCTAAATAATGGTTCTTGGGCAAGGTACATATTCTCAAAATGAAAGTAAGACAATCCCGATTAAAGCTAAAATAATTCCTAAAAAGTGTTTGAAAGTCAACGCTTCTTTAAGAAAAATTACTCCTAAAATAATTGGGATAATAATATAAAGATTTGAAACCGTAATGACCACAGTAAGTGGTCCTCTAACCATCGCTGCGTAAAATGCAAAAGTACCAATTGTTGCTATAGCGCCCACAACAATTGCCCAAAGCGAATATTCATTAAAGACAATTTTTGTTCGAAATCCTGCATATAATGTAATAGCAATGAATGATCCAAGTGTAGTATAAAACGCTAAATGCTCCGTTTTTATATAATAAGCAAGAATTTTACTAAAATAAGCCCACAATCCCCAGAAAATCAGCGCAATTGCTGAATAGATTCGGTAATCCATATTGTAAATTAAACTGGGGGACAGGGATTCGAACCCCGATAGACAGATCCAGAGTCTGCCGTCCTGCCGTTAGACGATCCCCCAAAGTTAATATTTAAGTTTACATTGATTTTTTTAAATTGTCAATTAACTATTTAAATCTCTTGACTTTAAGCTGTAAATCTAATATTATTATCACCTAAAATGCGGAAATTCAATACAATTTTCGTTGTAATAAGTATGGTATTATCAATAAGTTTTCAATGCACTATTCAGAACAATCGATCCCCAACAAAAACTTACTATTCAGTAGATACTTCAAGATGCATCGGATGCGGAATTTGTGTTGATTCATGTCGATTTAATGCTATTAGGCTAGATACCATAACATGGAAGGCACAAATTGATAGTACTGTTTGTACGTCGTGCGGTACTTGTAAACGAGTTTGTCAACATCAGGCAATAAAAGATACAACTTATTAAAAATTAATGCCACTTTTGTCAAAAAAGGTAAATTGCATTTTTAGTATTTTTTTATTATCAATTAGTTATTCAGTCTATGCTTCTTGTCAATGTCCTTCTGAATTATTAAGCAATTTAAGACCGATAACCGGCGGCTTTGCATGGGGAATAGAGCTTGGTGGTTCTTATTATCTGGTAAAATCAAACACGGTAGAGCATTACTATTTTCCCCAATTAAATTCAGCTTTAACTTATAACACTCCGATAAACCTAGGGTTTCTGCTAAATTTTGTAGTAAAATATCGCCCGTCAAGTACTGTCAACTGTCCTCTAGGAATTGCAAAATCCGATGTGGTTTGGGGTATTTGGCAAAGTTTTGCTGAATTTTCAAATAGTAAATGGCATGTTCGGGTTGGTCGGCAGCAATACATAAATGGACTCGGGTATATTTTTGATATCCGGATGGACGGAATTATGATAACCCGAACATGGACTAAATGTTATAGCCGGCTATTTTTAGGAACTGTTGCTTCTGATATTGGACAAAACGGATTTTTCTGCGCGAGAGAAGTTCTACTTGAGGAACGGATATGTTCTCGCCAACTTTGTAATGCTCGTTATGGACAAAATAGCCTATTGGCAATTAGTGTTGATGCTCAAAAGTTTCAGTTAACTGTTGCTCGTCAGTTTGCTCGGGTGCGTGCATTTAATGAGTATCTTGTCAGTGGGGTTGTAAACTTAAAAATTCTAAAAAATTTATCACTAATTAGTGAATTTACTCCACGCTTTGAACTAGACAATTCATGCTTTTATTATACAGTAATTAGTTATTTGAATTATCGGACAAATTTTCTAAGAATAAAAATTGGAGGCTTAATAAGCAATAAACCTGTACTTTTGGGATTGAGAGGTTTGGGTGAACGAATGCGATTCGGTCCAATGGATCGTAATGTCGGTTTTTTCCAAACATCAATAACTTTAGTGCCGAAAGTTGATTTTCAGATTAATTATTATCACCGAATTAATAATCAATATCCAGATCAAAACAGCGAATTAGACATCGGATTTATTATTCGGACTTTTCCAAGAACCCAAATTTTTCTTTTCGGGGTTGCTGTAGATTTGTTACAAGCAAGGGCTTTATTGCAATCTAACATCGAGATTCGTTATGTCTTATAAAAAGAAAACTTAGAGTTTTTAACCAGGAGGCGGTAATGAAACATTGTATAATTATTGTCGGATTAATAACCTTCTGTAATTTTCTTCAAGCATGCATGATTAAAATAACCCCTGAGAAAACCTCGGGGAATTTAAACGAAGAACTTAAAGTTACGATTTCTGTTCGTAATCAGCATATTCCTTGCCCTTTAGCAATTAATTCCACTGAGATTGCAATTGACGGAGGGAGTATTATCAATCAAACTGATTGGACAAAGAAAAGTGCAACCGAGTACGAGAAGTCAATTACTGTGAAGCTTACTGCAACTCCTAAAACAATAATTAATGTTAAACGAGCCTGCGACATCAAAACATCACAGGCTACAGCACAGATCGACGTGAAAAATAACATTTCAACGGATTTTAAAACACTTACTCAAACTATTAAAGAAACAACTACCACTGTCCTTAACAAGTTGGGACAACTGTATTTATTGCGGTCTAATCTTCAAACTCTAAATCAATTAGAAAAAGATCCTAAGCTAAAAAAGCAAATTTCTAATCTTATCGGAGAGCTTGATAGCATCCTAAAATCCTCAAGAAAATTAGCTACTCGGTGTTCCTTATTGTTAAAAGGGTTATAAAACAAATATGAATTGTCCCCAAAAATTCATTCTTAAATTATTAGTTGTTACAAACCTATTAGCTTACGCCACAGGTGATAGAAACTTGACGATTAACTCTTGTGGTAATCATCCAACCGGAGGTCGAGCAACGATATACTTTAATCCTAATATTCCTTCAACAGTAAGTATAGCACAAGAAATAGCTATTGGTGTCATCCTAAAATTAGGGCCCACTACCAATCGGTTAGCAGGTGTTATGTTAGTTAACGGTTCCGGTCTTCTGCCTTCACAAGATGGTTGGGCTATTATTCAAGATCCTAACAGAAACCCTAGTCCTTACAATTACAACGAAAAATCAAATCTGCAAGACAGCACGGTATTTTTGTGGATCCTACGCGCCCCAACAACAATTGGCGCACGTCAACTTCGAGCTAAATTGTTCTACGGCGATAATGGTGCTAAAAGTAAAGAAGCTACGCCAATTACTATCAATGTGCTACCTATGGAGATTACCGAAAATCAAAAATCTACGAGTATGTTTCAATTAAAACTTCTAACTTCAAATATTGTAAAGAATCAACTGGAAATAACAACCCAAACTGGTAATTTTGATGGATTTATTGAAATTTATAATACCTTAGGTAAATCAGTAATGTCCCCAAT
>JANXBB010000031.1 GCA_025061975.1 Caldifarciminota bacterium
AATAACCGATTGTGCCCACGCTCAAGCTTTAGTTTTTGCTGATTGGAGTCGGCTTAAAGAAAAATTAATATACTTATCATCCTGTACCTACGATTGGAACCTGAAATATAATTATCATATGGATAGTATATTCAGAAACCGAAAAATAAAAGATACATTAGTAATAAGATCCGGAGAACATACCCCGGGTTCCCCTAAGGATTTATCCAATGCCATTAAATGGTTAATAAAAAATTTATATTGACTTTCAACAGTAATGAATCTAAAATTTAACTATGGAGTATTTAAAATTACAAGATGATTTTATTTTAAAATTACATCCCGAAGAAGAAATTATTACTACTATTAAACAATTTGTAATCAAACAAAAAATAAAAAGTGGTTTTCTGTGGGGTATCGGAACAGCTAAGGAAATCACTCTAGGATATTATGATTTAAAAGAAAAACAATACAAAAAACGCATTTTTGTTGATGATCATGAAATTAGTTCTCTTATTGGTAATATTTCATATCTAAGCACTGACCCGATAATTCATATCCACATAGTGATATCTCCTGAAAATTTTGTGAGCTATAGTGGTCATCTTTTTTCCGCAAAAGTGTCAGCAACATGTGAAATTATGATTAAAACATATACTAAAAAACTTATACGAAATACTGATCCCCAGATCGGATTGAATCTTTTAAATTTAAAGACGACCTCACGGCGAAAAATTAAATAATCTCTCCATATTAACTTTTTATACAATGTTTAAATTAAAAGCACCTTTTAAACCATCAGGTGATCAACCCCAAGCAATAAAAGCTTTGGTTGACGGGATAAAAAAAGGCAAAAAATTTCAAACTCTGCTTGGAGTAACTGGTTCAGGAAAGACATTTACGATCGCCAACGTAATAGCTCAAGTAAACAAACCCACAATAGTAATCTCTCACAATAAAACTTTGGCTGCACAGCTTTATGGAGAATTTAAACAGTTTTTTCCAGAAAATGCTGTAGAGTTTTTTATTTCTTATTATGACTACTATCAACCTGAGGCTTACGTGCCCGAAATTGATTTATACATTGAAAAAGATGCATCCATCAATGAAGAAATTGACCAGTTGAGACTACGAGCAACAGCTAGTTTGTTAGAACGTCGCGATGTAATAATTGTTGCTTCAGTTTCCTGTATATATAACCTCGGTGAACCAGAAGAATACAAAAATCAGATATTCCCAATCGAAGTCCATAAACATCTTAGCCGCGACGAAGTTATCGAAAAGTTAGTGTACCTCCAATATACACGGAATGATTTAGAACTTAAACGTGCTTGCTTTAGAGTTCGTGGAGATATAATTGAAATCCATCCCTCGCATCGTGATTACGGAGTCAGATTAGAATTTAATGTAAACGAATTAGAACGGATTACAGTTTTCGATTTGCTAACTAATCACACTATCGAACGTCGCGATAAAATAATAATCTACCCTGCTAAATATTTTGTTACTTCAGCCTCTAATATTGAACGTGCCATTAAAAGTATTGAGGCAGAATTAGCAAATCGATTAGCAGAACTTAAGGCACAAAATAAACTTATTGAAATGCAACGATTAAAAACTCGTACCCAATTTGATATTGAGATGCTCAGAGAATTTGGTTATTGTCCGGGTATCGAAAATTATTCCCGTCACCTATCGGGTCGCCCACCGGGTGTTCGACCTTATTGCCTTTTGGATTATTTTCCCAAAGACTATTTAATGGTAATCGATGAATCCCATCAAACAATACCACAAATTATTGGAATGTATAATGGTGACAGATCACGTAAAGAAGTGCTTGTTGAATATGGCTTTCGGTTACCATCAGCCTTAGATAACCGCCCCTTGAAATTTGAAGAATTTTATTCTTTAATAAATCAATGCATTTTTACCTCAGCAACTCCTACTGATTACGAAATACAACTCAGTGGTAACGAAGTTGTAGAGCAAATTGTTCGTCCTACCGGACTGGTTGACCCTGAAATGATTGTACGACCTGCTAAAAATCAAATTGACGATTTAATAAAAGAAATAAAAAATTGCGTAAACAAAAAAGAACGAGTTATTATCACAACATTGACGAAACGAATGGCCGAAGATCTAGCTGAATATCTTACAGAAATAGGATTTAAGGTCAAATATTTACATTCAGAAATCAATGCTATTGAAAGAGTAGAGATTCTTCGCGAGCTCCGTTTAGGAGAGTTTGATATATTAGTAGGCATCAACCTTTTACGTGAAGGTTTAGATTTACCTGAAGTTGCTTTAGTAGCTATCTTAGACGCTGATAAAGAGGGATTTTTGCGCGACGAGAGAAGTATAATTCAAATTGCCGGACGTGCTGCTCGAAATGTTTCCGGACGAGTAATTCTTTATGCAGATAACATTACCAAATCTATAAAAAGCGCTCTACAAGAAGCAGCTCGACGACGTAACAAACAACTTGCGTATAATAAAAAACACAATATTATCCCACAAACGGTTCGTAAATCAGTCGATCAAGTCATCATGACAACAATTGTTGCGGATACGAAACCGCAAACCATAAACCAAGAATTTCCCGATATTACAAAAGAACTTACACCTCACGAAAAAGCTACACTTTTAAAAAAACTAAAAGAAGAAATGAACAAAGCCGCTGAAACACTGGATTTCGAACGTGCCGCACAAATACGAGACCAAATCAAAAAATTAAAACAAAACATTACTGACAGTGAAGTTTTAAAAATCACCCGCAAACCAAAACAATAAATTTTTTAATTTTTACATCGCCTTTTCGTTTGTAAAACAATAATATAACAACTTGGGTTTCATATAATTAAATAATTTTCGAATATATTTTTTTCTCTTGACAATTAGTGGTGGTTTAATTATATTAAGTGGTGAATTTTGTATTAAAATGGTGAAATATGGTAAATAACAGATTTAGAGGATATTTTCGACATGCGGTTGATGATAAAGGGCGCGTAGCAATCCCTGCTTCGTTCCGGGCGAATTTAAGCAAAGGAGCAAGGAATCATTTGGTACTAAATAAAGGACGTGACAATACAATTGAAGTTCATCCTCTTGTCGAATGGGAAAAGTTCGAAGATTCGATTGCGTTAAAATTATCTCGCTTTCATTCGGAACCATTACGTATAAGAAGATTATTAGAACAGAATGTGGTGACTGTAAAAATAGATTCGCAGGGGAGAATTCTTATCCCACAACACTTTAAAGAGTATGCTCAAATAAAAAACGAAGCAATAATTGCTGGAGTAGGTAATTATTTCGAAATTTGGAATCCGGAAAATTTTGAAAACTATGTACGTGATGCCCAAGTTCATTTTTACTCCGATTTAGAAAACATAGAAAAATACTTGGAACTGAGTAAAAAGTTAAAAATTAACGAAAATGAATAATGTATTAACTAACACATCGCAAGAGGTCAATGTATTTCATGTTCCGGTAATGGTTGATGAAGTAATTTATTATTTATCACCTGCTTTTAATAATCAACAAGAAAAAGTGATTTTTGTCGACGCAACAATCGGTGGCGGAGGGCACACTGAAAAGATTTTACAATATTTTAAAATAGACATTGTTGTTGGAATTGACTGGGATAAGGATGCTATTGATTATTGCAAAAGAAAATTTAAACAATATAAAAATGTTTATCTTTTCAACAAAAATTATGTAGAAATTGATTGTATTATTAACAAATTCGCTGGTTATCAAGTAAAAGGAATTTTGTTCGATTACGGTGTATCTCTTTATCAGTTACGAACTCCCTCAAGAGGTTTTTCGTATCAAACCAATGGAATCTTAGATATGCGATTTTCGCAGACTGATCTTACTAAAAGAGCTAAGGAAATTATAAAAGAAAGTTCTTACGAATATTTAGCGAGAATATTTAAAGTATATGGTGAAGAACGTTTCGCGCGGAAGATTGCATTAACAATATGTAAAAACCGACAAAAAATAAATACCACTATGGACGTCGTAAATTTAGTAAAATCAACTGTACCTCAACATTCGCGCAGAAAAGCACTCGCTCGAATATTCCAAGCACTTCGTATAGCGGTCAACAATGAACTGTATAATATTCAGACTGCTCTACAAAAAGCAATTTCAATTTTGTCGCCAACTGGAAGAATTGTTTGCCTCTCGTATCATTCTCTTGAAGATCGGCTTGTAAAAAATGTGTTTAAACAAAATGCACAATTAAAAACACTAAAAATCATAACTAAGAAACCTGTAACACCATTGATTGCAGAAATTCAAGCTAATCCACAAGCTCGCAGTGCTAAACTCCGAGCTGCGGAAAAATTAGAACAAATAAATGCGTAAACT
>JANXBB010000056.1 GCA_025061975.1 Caldifarciminota bacterium
AACAAAATTCTAACTCTAAAATATAATGAATAATTCTAATACTAAACCATCAAAAGTATATCTTATTGATGGCCATTCGTTAGCTTATCGGTCATATTTTGCATTTATCAGAAATCCTTTAAGAAATTCCAAAGGAGTTAATACTTCAGCAACTTTTGGATTTACTAATTCATTAAAAAAAATCTTTAATATTTTTTCTCCTAAATATCTTGCAGTAGTCTTCGACGCCGGAAAAGAAACTTTCCGTCACAGACTCTATGAGGAATACAAAAAAGAACGCCCTCAAACCCCGTCGGATTTAGTTTCTCAGTTGCCTTTTATAAAAGAAATTGTTAGCGCCTATGGAATAAAAACCTTTGAAATACCAGGATATGAAGCTGATGATGTTCTTGCGACTATGGCCCGAAAACTATCAGAGAGAGGACATAAAGTGTTTATTATTACCTCTGACAAAGATCTCTTTCAGCTTGTAAATGATAATATCTTTATTTACGATGTCTATAAAGAGATTCTTTACGATGTTCAAAAAACAAAAGAAAAATTTGGTGTTTCTGAGCCATCAAAAGTACGTGATCTGTTAGCTTTAGCTGGCGATGCTATAGATAACATTCCCGGCGTCCCGGGAATCGGACCTAAACGCGCTGTAGAGATTCTTACCAAATACCAATCATTAGATGAAGCTCTTAAAAAAGATGAGCGTCTTAAAGAATACAAAGATTTAATTTTGCTTTCTTTAAATTTAGCAACAGTAAAGAGCGATCTGCCTCTTAGGGTGTCTTTAAAAGCTCTCCAAGTAAAAAAATGGAATATTCCACGTCTTATTCAGCTTTTTAAGGAATTAGAATTTAGCTCGTTTTTAAAAGAGTTAGCTAGTACGCATAAAATCAAGAGTTCATTACCAACCTTGTCTATTGATCCCCAACCTCAAGAAATTGGTAATGAATTCAGTTTTATTTTTTCTTCAGGCGAACTTGTATGTTATCGTCAAAATCAAATTTACCGAACAAAAAATTTTGAAGAAATCAAATCCCTTTTAGAACTTAATACCTTAAAAATCAGCCACGATATCAAAAACCAGATGCATCTTTTGGCGCCATACGGCATTAAAATTGCTCCTCCTTATTTTGATCTGAAAATTGTTGATTGGCTTATTGACTCTACACGAAAACGATACGAACTTTCTGATTTACTTTTTAGGCATTTCCAAATTGTATTTCCAAAACCAGATCTTGAAGAAACTGTACGGTATTTGTTTTTGCTTTATAAAAAACTTGAACCCGAACTAATCTTCCACAAGCTCGATAAACTTTATGAAGAATTAGAGATGCCAACAGTTGCGGTTTTATTTAATATGGAGCACCGGGGTGTAAAAGTTGATTTAGAACTATTTAAACAAATTACTGAAGAAATTGAAACCGAAAAAGAAGTTCTCAAAAAGAAAATATACAAGGAAGTTGGATTCGAATTTAATCTTAACTCCCCAAAACAACTCTCCGAAGTTTTATTTGAAAAATTGTCACTTCCCAAAATTAAACGTACAAAAACTGGTTTTTCAACCGATTCAGATACACTTTCAGAGCTGGCGCTTAAATTCCCAATTGCTAAAGACATTCTTCGTTTTCGTGAACTTTCAAAACTCCAAAACACTTATTTAGAGCCAATCGCGAATTATGTTAGACCCGAAACCCAACGGATTCATTGTCAATTTAATCAAACTCAAACTGCAACCGGTCGGCTTTCTTCTTCAGAGCCTAACTTACAAAATATTCCAATAAAAGGCAGTCTCGGAGCAAAAATCCGTGAAGGGTTCATTGCTGATGATGGTTATCTCTTAATCTCAGCTGATTACTCTCAAATTGAACTCCGGATTTTAGCATATCTCACCGGTGACGAAAATCTCAAACAGGCGTTTTGGGATAATAAAGACATTCATGTGCGCACAGCAGCTAATATTTTTCACAAACCAGAATCTGAAGTCACTGAGGAAGAACGCCGCACCGCCAAAATGGTCAATTATGGTTTAATCTACGGATTATCAAGTTATGGGTTGGCTTTTGCTTTAGGTATAACTGAAGAAGACGCTCAAAACATAATTGACGAATTTCTTACGACCCATTATCGAGTACGAGACTGGCAAAACGAAGTTATTAAACAAACCAAAGAAACCGGCTATGGAAAAACTATTTGGGGACGAATCCGGCCTTTTCCAGGAATTTATGCTCAAAATCGAATTATTTATGAACAAACTGTTCGGCAAGCAATTAACCATCCAATTCAAGGTAGTGCCGCTGATATTATTAAAAAAGCAATGTGTGAATTAGACGAAGTGCTTAGCAAAAGAGGTTTTAAGAAAGGACTGATTTTACAGATTCACGATGAATTATTGTTAGAAATAGAAGCAGATCGCGCCGTTGAAGCTGAAGAATTAATAAAACAAGTTATGACTAAAAATTATTTGGGTGATGTCCCATTAGCAGTAAAAATTGGACGAGGAAAAAATTGGCGAACAGCACACAAAGAAAACGAATAAGGGTTTTATTTATATTTGGCACAAGACCGGAAGCTATTAAATTAGCCCCGGTGATTAAAGAATTTCAAAAACAGCTAGACTATTTTGAAATTAAAATTTGTGTTACTGCTCAACATCGCGAAATGTTGGATCAAGTACTCGAAGTTTTCAAAATTACCCCAGATTACGATCTTAATATAATGGAAGAAAATCAGACCCTTTTTGCAACTAGTATTCGGGTTCTGCAAAAACTTCAGTTACTTCTAAAAAAGATAAAACCCGATTTAATATTTGTTCAAGGTGACACAACTACAGCTTTTATATCAGCGTTATCGGGTTTCTATTTAAAAATTCCGATAGCTCATGTCGAAGCCGGCCTAAGAACATACGATAAATATGCGCCGTTCCCAGAAGAAATTAATCGGCGATTAATTACTCAATTAGCTGATTATCATTTTGCACCTACAAAAATAGCATACAAAGCGTTAGTCAAAGAAGGAATCGCGCCGTCTCGAATATTGATTACCGGTAACACTGTAATTGATGCTCTGCTCTTAGCTCTTAAACTTAATCCTCACTACAACCATCCGATTCTTAAAAAAACATTAAAAACAAGTAAAATTATTTTGGTCACTGCACATCGCCGCGAAAGTTTTGGTAAACCCTTTGAAAATATCTGCCAAGCATTAAAAACTATCGCGGAAAACCATAAAAATGTAGAAATAATTTATCCGGTACATCCCAATCCAAATATAAGGAAACCAGCGTATAAATTTTTAAATGGTATTGATCGAATACACTTAATACCCCCTCAGGACTATCTTTCATTCGCAACACTTATGAAAGCGAGTTACATTATTCTAACCGATTCCGGAGGTATTCAAGAAGAAGCACCAGCATTAAAAAAACCAGTTTTAATCTTACGAGAAAAAACCGAACGTCCGGAAGCTATAGCAGCTGGTACTGCTAAACTAGTAGGCACAATTCCTGAAGAGATCGTAAAAGCAACTAATTTACTCTTACATTCTCAAAGAGCTTACCAAAAAATGGCTAAAGCAAGAAATCCATTCGGCGATGGTAAAGCCAGCAAACGAATCGTAAATTATTTTGTAAAATTAATTGACAAAAGAACATTTTGAGAATAAACTTTTAACGATGCCGTCCATAATTTATTACATTGAAGTTTTACTTAAATATCGAAAGTTTATTCTTTATAATATATTAATTTTCGCATTTGTATCGGCAGGAATAAGTTTGATTCTACCTCAAAAATTTAAAGCCACAGCCCAAATTTTACCCCCGGCAGAAGAATCGGATCTGTTCGGAGCTTTATCGGGAATCTCGCTTCCCAAACTAAGCCGGCTAGTTAAAAGTGGCAGTTTCTTTGCTCAATCTACGCCTTCAGATTTACTTGCTGTAATTTTACAGAGTCGCACTATTCTCGAAAAAGTTGTCCTTGATAATGATCTAAAAAGAATATACAAAGTTAAAAAAGGTATTGAGCCTGCTATTAAAACTTTGGCAAAAGCTACAAAAATAAAAGTAGGTGAAGAAGGTGTTATCGAACTCACTGTAGAAGCTCCGAAACCGGAACTAGCAGCTAATATCGCTAATAGCTATCTGTTTCATTTGGATAAATTCCTAAAAGAATCAAATATGAGTCGAGGGAAAAATATGCGCGTTTTTATCGAAAAACGCTTAGAAACTCAAAAGGAAGAGCTCAGATTAGCTTCTGAATCACTAAAAGCATTCCTTGAACGAAACAAATTGGTTTCTTTAGATGAAGAGACTAAAGCAATTATTGAAGCATATGCGCAGTTAAAATCAGAATTATTAAAACGCGAAATACAGTTCCAAATTACAAAAGAGGTATCAACTGAAGATAATCCTTATCTTTTAGAACTAGCTCGAGAAATCGAAAATTTCCGCACAGAACTACAACGGATTGAAACTGGAACCCCTAAATCAAGTTCAGGTTTCGGAGCGGGGTTTGCTGTCGCACTAAAAAAACTGCCCCAAGTAGCTCAAGAATATGCTAAGCGATTCCGTGAATTCCGAGTTCAAGAAGAAATTTATGCCCTCCTTCTTTCACAATTAGAACAAGCTAAAATCCTTGAAGCCCGTGATACTCCGACTATTACGATATTAGATTATGCCCGCATACATGAACGGAGAAGTTGGCCCAAAAGAAAATTAATCGTCGCCTTTGCATGTATTCTTAGTTTCTTGATAAGTACCATTGTGTCTTTTGGAAAAGAATGGATGCATAACATTCAAAATAACCCGGAACGGTACTCGGTATTGATTAATGTCATCCATACCATTAGAAGTGATCTATTCTCCATTGTATGTAAATTTAAGAAACCACGAAGTGACTGAGCAAATAAATTCTGGTTCATTTGGTCGTGTTTCATGGAAATTGTTTTTGATAACAATTTTAATTGAGGCAAGTTTATTCCTAACTTTTGTCACCCTACCTACAAAAATTAATATTGTTATTTGGGGTAGTTTAGGAGTTTTACTTTTTTACCTCCTAGTTCCTAATCCTCTTACAACTTCAATCGTTCTTTCAGTAATCGTGGCTACGGTACTTCCCAAAAGTTTTGGCCGTGCCTTAGGAATCAAAATCGAAGAGATTTTCCCGTTGATTACCGGAATTTTTTTACTTTTAGAATATTTTAAGGGAACACTGAAGCCGCGTTCGATAGGAAAAACAGGTAAAGTTCTTTTGCTTTTTTTAGGAGTTACATTTATTTCATTTATTTCTGGATTACTAAAAGAACGAAACACCATTTTGGTACTCGATGAATTTTTAATGATTTTAGGGTGGGGGTATTACCTATTTGTAATTATGGCCGGTTTAACTTATTCGGATCAAAAATTTATAATTTACGCTTTAATTTTAAGTTCGCTTATAGTAAGTTTGTTTTACATTTTTAAATTTGTAAGTCTCCACGGTTCTGTTCGCTTCAGAACCGATCAGCAACATATTTTTAATGTAACAATACCCATTTTATTCGCATTTACTTTATATTCCGATAAAAAACTTATTAAAATACTTGCGATGTTTTTAATGATTCCGATGATTTTAGCAGTATATATTACTTTAACAAGAGCATTATGGATCTTTATCCCGTTAGCATTATTAGGACAGTACTTTTTTTATATTAAAACACAAAAGCATTTTAAGTTGTTTACTCGGTTTCTTTTACCAATAGTAATAATCGGTGTTTTGGGAACATTTACCCTTTGGGCTCTAAGCCACTTTTGGGGCGTAAAAACTTTATTGGGACAACGAATAGAAACATTTAAATTTTTAGAATACGATCCATCTCTTATGGCCCGGGCTGAACTGGGTTTGTATGTCTTTAAGCGTTTACGTACAGAATTTTTATTTGGAAGTGGGTTGGGCGATTTTTTGCGCTATCAATATTTTCCAACCCTGGGACGATTTAATGTGTATTGGTTAGATAATACCTATCTCCAATTGTTATGGAAAACCGGAATCGTTGGCCTTTTTCTGTTTTTGTTGTTTATAATTTATTTTTTAAATCGTGCAAAACATTTAATGGTTTTCGGAAAAACCGCTTGGGCAAAAATTCTAGGGACTTCGCTTTTCTTCTCGTTTCTTACGTTGGCGTTATCCTCACTTCAATGTGGCATTCTTATTGGTTATCGATTTAATTTTGTATGGGCCACCCTTTTTGCTTTAACTGAACTTTGCGTTCAGACCCTTGAAGACCAGACGCATCCCAACTGAAATGTTTACTCTTTCTAAAAAAAGTTTGCCAATTAGCGATTTGGGTAAAAAATTAATCAGCGGTACCGGGTATTCTTATTTGTCGCTTTTAGTAAACAAATTAATCGGCACCTTTAGCTCAATTTATTTAGCTCGCAAATTAGGACCGGAAAATTTAGGAGTGGTTTCGTTAGTCAATTATACAATTATGTTCATGCTCTTTTTAGCGGGCTTAGGAATCCCACAAGTTTTAATAAAACTCGGGTCAGAATTCGAAACCAAATACAATAAAAATAAAAGAAACGAGTTTATTTTTTGGGCTGTCTTGATCGAAATAATCGTCACACTGTTTTTCTGCTTTATTTATTTTATTAGTGCTAAAGCAATAGCGACTAGAATATATCGGCGGCCGATTTTGATTGACCTTTTTCGAATTTCCAGTTTAGCAGTATTTTTTTATGCTCTAGGTTCGGTTATAAATACAATTTTCTGCACGGTTTTAGAATTTAAACTTAATTCCCTAAGTCAAATTTTTACGTATTTCACCGGTTTTATATTGATTGTACCTTTGGCACACTTTTTTGGTGTTAAAGGTGCGGTTCTTTCAGGGGTTTTTGCAAGTATTGTTTCTTTTTTATTAGCTTTATTTATTTTTTTAAAGATTAAAAAAACCCATGATTTAAATATTATCCCGAAACGTTTTTTTTTCAATAAAAACATTGCAAAAAATTCAATAAAAACACTTTTTGCCAACTCTTTACCATTATTTTTATCAGGACTATTTACTGCTCCAGCACTGCCACTTCTTACAGTTTTTCTTTCGCATTTTTGTGGATTAAAAGCGATAGGTTATTTTAATATCGCGTATTCATTGTCCCAATTTGTTCTATTTATCCCGCAAGCTGTTGGCACTCCATTTGTGCCTTTAGTATCGCAACTTATAGTATCGGAGCGCGACAAATTAAAACAATTTCTATTCAAAACTATTTTAAGTACTGGTATTTTGGTTTTTGTGATTAGTTTTATAATGTCTTTTTTAGGCCCAGTAATTTTGAGCGTTTTATATGGTCGTGACTATTTACCCTCTGAAAATATTTTAGTGTTACTTTTAGCAAGTACGTTTCTTGCTGGACTACTTTATATTTATGGGTATTATCTTATAGCTTTAGGCAAAATGTGGAAATCGTTTTTTTTAAACTTTATTTGGTTTATTATCCTTGTTTTTGCGTCTTATCTTATAATAAGGAAAGTAGGCCTCATTGGTAGCGGAATTAGTTATCTTTTGGCTTATATTGTCCTTACAAGTATGATGTTATATTTCATTTACAAAGAACTCAAGGAAGATTTTCTTTTATTTGTAACTTATACATTTGTAGGCATGAGTATTATTTTATTGGTTCTTGTCCCAAAATTGTTGTTAGACCCACAAGCTATTTTTGCAGCACGAACACTTCTTTTAATGTTTTTTATTTTATATCTCTTTAGTTTTAGAAGAAAACTCTATAAAAT
>JANXBB010000093.1 GCA_025061975.1 Caldifarciminota bacterium
AATCACATAACACTTAGAAACACAACTAAAGCTTGTAGCATGAAAATTTGGCGTAAGAGTTTTCAGTTTATCTTAAAGTGTAAATGGTTAGTTTTTATAATTACTGCTATTATTAGTGTTCTCGGTGCATTTTATATTCCACGAATTATTCGAACATCAGATTTTATCTCGTATTTTAAGCCTCATACCGAGATCCGGATTGCTGACCAATTTATGAACCAAACTTTTGGGGGTTCAATTCCGATTCAAATTTTAATCAAAGGAGATATTTTAACTCCTGAAGCACTGTTAAAAATAAAAGAACTTACCGATTCTTTAAACACCATTCCGGGCATCAGCCAACCTCAATCAATTGTGGATTTAATTAAAGAAGCAAGTTACGCAATTGGAGAGCAAAAGGAAATTCCAGACAGTAAAGAGAAGATTACTAACTTATGGTTTCTTTTAGAGGGCGAAGAGCTTACCGGCCAATTAGTTAATCACAGCGCTGACGAAGCAATACTTACTGCAATGGTTTCGGGGATTAATACTCGTCATCGCAAAACTACAATTACCAAAATACAGAATTTTATTAAACAGCTAAAAACAGAAAACATTGATTTTGTTCTTACCGGATCCCCTTTAATTTATGACCGACTAGATCGTTCATTAACTAAAAGCCAAATTTTAAGTATCGGAATAGCTATCGTTTTGTTGTCTATTGTTTTATTGCTCCTTACGGGTTCACTTTTAAAAGGGCTTCTCGGAATTTTACCGATCTTTTTGACATTAGTGATCCTTTTGGGATTTATGGGACTAGCAAAAATACCATTAGATGTTGCTACAGTATTAGTTGGAAGTATCTCCTTGGGAGTTGGCATTGATTATGCAATTCATTTTCTTAGCCGCTTAGAAAAAGAGCTAAACAATAAAAATTCCCCATATGATGCAATTATAAAAACTGCTGAAAGTACCGGCTGGGCAATACTGGTCAATGTGGTTTCGGTAACTTTAGGATTTTTAGTATTAATTTTTGCAGAACTTATTCCCCTAGTTCGTTTCGGAATTCTTTTAGCAATTACAATGCTTTGCTCGGGGATTGGGAGCTTAACTATTTTGCCGATAACAATTTTAAATATTTATCAAAACCGGAGGTAAATTATGAGATTTATTTTAAATTCCATATTAGGAATTTTAGTGATAATAAATTTTACACTTCAAGGTAAAGAGCTTGATGCCGACGAAATTTTGCGTCGTGTTGATGCCTGTCTTAATGCACCGGAAGATCAGCAAATGAGAATGAAACTTGTTATTGAAGAACAAGGACGAATTGATAGCAGTGAGGTATTTATTATCCAAAAGGGAGCTGAGAAACGATTAGGAAAATTTCTTGCACCGGCAAGCAAAAGAGGTATCGGTTTTCTTTGTTTGCCCCAAAATATTACTTATGTCTATTTACCAGCTTACAAGAAAGTTCGACGGGTTGCTTCCCAGCTTAAAAACTCAAAATTTGCTGGTACCGATTTTACTTATGAAGACTTAGAGGCTAAAAAATATTCCTTAGGTTGGCAGGCACGGATATTAAAGAAAGATAGTAGTTTTTATCATTTAGAGCTGACACCGAAAAAGAACACAGTTACTTTTTATTCAAAACTCGTTGTTGTAGTGGACACTCAGAATTTCTATCCGGTAGTGACTGAATATTATGACAGGACCGGCCGATTTTATAAAAAAATGACAGCAACAAAAATAGAAAAAATCAGCGGCTTTTGGATTAGCAAAGAGTCTATAGTGGAGGACTTTCTTGCTAAAAGAAAGACCAGAATGATCCTTGAAGACATTAAATTTAATACCAAAATTTCCGATGATAAATTTACTGAACGATACTTAACTCAATAGGAGGTAAAAATGTGCTTTAAGAGATTTTTGCTCCTATGGGCAGCGATAATAGTATCTTTAGCTTATGCTCAAATTAATTGGGATGGATATTTATTAATCGACAATCGAGTGCGCACTTCGAATTTAAGCTATTCATTTAATGAACTACGCTGGGCCTTAAATGCTCAATGTCAACCTGTTCAGGAGCTAAAGTTTGTTTCAGGAATATGGATAAGATCTTTGGGTACTAAAGAATTTAATACTAGCAGAGATTTATTTGAAAATATTAAAGTCGCACCGCTGGAGTTAAATCTCAAAGAAGCTTACTTTATTTTATCCGGTTTTCCAATAAAAAATATTGATTGGAGTATGGGGAAGCAACGCATCAGTTGGGGAGTGGCAACACGCTTTTCGCCAACCGATAATATTAATCCAATTGATTTAGAAGACCCCTGGGACTTTAACCGGCGCTTGTCAGTAACAAGTTTTAAAGCTTCATATTACCATAGATATTTTTCTTTAACCGGCGTTTACGTACCGTTGTTTACTCCGGCAGTGTTGCCTAAAAACACTTTATTTTTCTCATTAAGTAATCTACCACTAAATTTTAATTATCGAAAGATTACTGATACGCTGTTATTAGAAAACAAACTTAAAGAGACTCAGAGCATAGGTGTTCGAATTAAGAGCAAAGTCTTAAACTACGATTTTTCATTTAGTTACCTCATGGGTCGATACGAAATTCCTTATCCGAAACGGATAATTTTCATTCCTACTCAGAATCCTAATGAACTTGATTTAAAAACCGAACTTTATTTTCCCAAAAGGCATATTATCGGTATTGATTGGATGGGGACAATTAAAGATTTGGGAGTTTGGGCTGAAGTGGCGATGTATTTACCGGAGAAGGCAGTTCTTACTTATGACTTAACTTTATTAGGAATGGGAACTGCGGACAGTATTATATTAGATAATACTCAATATTTTCGGTATGTCTTAGGATTTGACTACACATTTACTAATAACATTTATTGTAACTTAGAATATTTTCACGGATTTGTTTTTGAACACGGAAAAGACAATCTTTGCGACTATCTTGCATTTACACTTGAATATAAATTTTGCGACGAAAAACTTAAACTTTATCCAATAAACGGCATCATGGAGATTTACAACCAGCATTCATTTTTAGATAATTATGGACTTGTATTTATGCCCGAGATAGGTTATTATCCTTTAAATGATCTAGAAGTTATTTTGGGCTTGCGGTTTATTGAGGCAAAACCTAATACAAGGTTTGAACAATTTAAAGATTGTGACGAGGTTTATTTAAAAGTTAAGTATTGTTTTTAAAGTTGTGGCTAGTTTAATATTGCTTATTATTTCGCTGGGCTCAATTAAACCGGCAAGCGATTCGTTAATTCAAAAAGCCATTAGACTTTTTGAAACTCGTCATGAAAACAGAGCTCATTTATATCAAGCAAAAGAGTATTTAGAGCAAGCAGTAGTGATTAATCCTGATAATTTTGTGGCAAATTATAAACTTGGGCAAGTCTATTTTACTTTAGGCGAAGAAGCCCAAACGAAATCCGAAAAAGTCTTTTGGTATGATAAAGGAATCAAAGTAGCTCAACGTGCCAAAGCGTTAGATTCTAACTCTGTTTGGGGCCATTTTTGGTATGTTGCTAACCTGGGTCAGCTGACAAAGCTAAAAGGGGTCTTTTCTGGAATTCCCCAAATAAAGGATGTTAAAAAAGAATTTGATATAATGATGCGCCTTGATTCTAATAATGTTTGGGTGCTTAACGCGTTAGGAAACTTTTATTATGAGTTACCAGAGTTTTTAGGGGGCGATATTAATAAAGCCCTTATAATTTTACACCGTGCTTTAACGATTGATTCTACATATTCGGCATTATATATAAGTTTAGCTAAAGGATATCTTAGAAAGAAAGATTACGCGAAAGCGTATCAATATTTAAAACGAGTTCTTGATCTTAAAAATCCTCAGAGTTATGCTGATTACATCCTAGACCACCGTCCGCAAGCACTCAAACTTTTAAAAAAACTCAAGGATCAATAAATTTTTTCTTTTCTACTGTTGACTATTTAATTAGCAATTTTATAATTAACTTGTATGGATCAAAATAAAACTGCTGGACTATTAAGATTTATTAAGTGCCCGGGTTGAGCTTCAAAGTTGCAAGCGAGCCAGTTGGCTCAAGCTTTGAGCTTTTTACCTCAAACAAATGATCCCAATCTTTTGGTGGGGCACAATACTGCAGATGATGCCGGTGTTTATAAACTAAGTGATAAGTTAGCTTTGGTTTATACAGTGGATGTTTTTGCCCCAGTTGTTGATGATCCTTATACCTTCGGAATGATTGCTGCAGCTAATAGTATATCAGATATTTATGCAATGGGCGGCGAGCCCAAACTTGCGCTTAATATCGTTGGATTTCCCTCTAAAGCTGATATAAAAATGTTAGGTGAGATGCTTAAAGGTGCTCAAGATAAAGCAACCGAAGCTGGGGTGACAATTTGTGGCGGGCACACATTTGTATCTGAGGAGATCCGCTATGGCCTTTCGGTGATTGGATATATAAATCCCCAAAACATCGTAACTAATGCTCAAGCTCAAGTGGGCGATCTTATAGTTTTAACAAAACCAATTGGTGTAGGCACAATTATTCAGGCACACCTTCTTGGCCGCGAGGTTTCTTCGTATGTAAAATTAGCCATCGAATCAATGGTTAGTTTAAACAAAGAAGCTTCAATTGCGATGCAAGGATTAGCACATGCAGCTACCGATATTACCGGTTATGGTCTTGTGGGGCATTTAGTAGAAATGGCAGAAGCAAGTAAGGTGGGAATTGAACTATATTTATCCAAAGTGCCAATACTTCCTGGGGCTTTAGAAGCGTTTCGGTCCGGAGTCACTGATCCGGGCATTATGATGAATTATAACTCCTTTGCCTCTAAGGTCGAAAAACCAAAAGATATTGACGAAGATTTAGCAACATTGGTCTTTGGTGCTGAAACTTCAGGTGGATTAGCAATTGCTTTACCTGAAGAAAAGTTGCCGGAATTTGCTAATAAATATAAAAAAGAATATTTTATTATTGGGCGGGTAACTTCTGAACCTCAGGGCAAGGTAAAACTTACTTAAAAATTTCTTATTTGTTGTTCTTTTTAGTGTTATCAGAAGTAAAGATTAAAATTTCTTTTTTACCGCTTTCCGCTAAAAGGGATAAAAGTCGCGAAAGTTCATATTCTTCGCGGTATTGAAAATATTTTATTAACATTCCTAAATTGACACCACAGATTACACCGACATTTTTGGTAATCATCTGAAAAATCTGACGGCTTGCAATTCCGCAACTACCTCCAAAAAGGTCAGCAAAAATAATGATGTTATCGCTTGATAATTCTTCAATTGCTAAAAGAAGACGCCTTTTGAGTTCTTCACTAGAGCAATTTTCATTGGATACAACTCGGAAATGTTCTTGCTCCCCGATAATTTTTTTTACAGTATTATAAAGAGCAATCGGAAATTCACCGTGACCGATTAAAATACCGGCAACCATAACTCATTCAATATCGTAATCAATCCAGGGATCAATTTTTGCCTCTTCAATGTTTTTTTGTGTCATTAGTCTAACGAGTTCTTCATTAAAAGATTTTGCCGGCGAATATCCCAAAATCTTTAATAAATAATTTTTAGCAATGACTTCGCATACTAAGGCTAAATTCTTACCGGGAATTACCGGAATTTGAACCAAAGGAATTTTGACGCCTAAAATCTCAGTGTATTTATCTTCTATTCCCACGCGTTCATAGTCTAAGTCTTTGGTATATCTTACAAGCTCTACTTGGACTTCAATTCGTTTTTGCATGCGAATCGCGCGGATGCCGTATAACGCATAAATGTCAACAATTCCTACGCCGCGGATTTCGATATGGTGTTTAAGCTTTGGACTTTTTGCGGCACTAAAACCGATTATTACTACCTCGCTTCGTTTCAAAACTTTAATTAAATCATCAGCAACCAAGCGGTGACCACGTTCTACTAAATCTAAAGCGCATTCACTTTTACCAATTCCTGATTCACCAACTAATAATAGGCCAACTCCGTAAACATCGACTAGATCTCCATGGAGATAAGTCTCTGGCGCTAATTTGTAATCAAGATAAGTTGTAAGCATATGAATAAGTTGTGTGGTCTCAAGAGCGCTTTTAAATACCGGCACTTTATATTTATTAGCTAAAGCGACAAGTCCTTCAGGTGGTGTTAGTTCATTTGCAATTATCAAACATGGGGGAGTAAAACTTACAACATTATTTATAGCATTTTTGCGCTGTGTTGCGCTTAATGTTTTAAGGTAAGAGATTTCTGTGCTTCCCAAAATTTGAATTCGTTCTTTAGGAAATTCTTGAGTAAAGCCAGCTAATGCTAAGCCCGGCCGATTAATATCCGGCGTAACAAGTTTTCGAAGTTTTAATCCCTCTTCGCCGGCTATAAGCTCTAATTTTAAATTTTCTTTTTGATCCCTAAATAGTGTGCTTACATAAATTGACTTTATCGGTTCTTCAATAAAATTTTTATTTTCGTCCATTAAGTTTTATTGAGTCTTCTTTTTGCTTTTTAATTTTTCATCAAAAGTCTTGAGCTGTTTTAAGAGGCGGTCCGCTAGTTCATCAATTGCTAGAAATACATCATGCGATGTAGTTTTTGCTACTAAAAAATTGCCCCGTGCGGCAATTTTGCCTTCTGCAACTTTTAGTCCTTTTTCGTCACTTAAAATAAGATCGGTTCGGAGTACTAAATGTTTATAACGGTCTAATTTTTTAAATTTTTTTTCCGTAAATTTTTTTAACTCCTCAGTGACTTCAAAATGTCGTGCTGTGATATTAAGTTCCATTAGCCCTCCTTCGGTTAAATGTCATTATAGAGAATATAAAATAACCGTCATTAAATGTCAAGAATTTATCATACAGATGGCTTTTTATTTAAAACTTTTTAGTAGCTATCAAAGTTCTGCTCGTAATTTGCAGCATGAATTATTGTTAAAATGGTGAATCAAATTTTTAAAGTCAACAGGTGCTTTACTGTAATGTTTGCTCCTTCTTTTAATAAGGACTTTTCGTATTATTCTTGTCTTGTAAATATTCTTTTTTCCAGATTTGAATTTAGTCTATTATAGCGAATAATAATATTCTTTTATTTTCTTTGCCATTAAAGCGCGCCTTTTTTCTAAGAAGTCTTCATATTGCTCGAATTCCATATCTTTTATCTCTTCAGGCACACAATTTTCTTCAAGATTTTGCTTCAATGTCTCTATATTATCAATTCCGCCCAATTTCAGCTTACCACCTTTACACTGTTTAAACACTACTGAGAAATATTCCTTTGGTGAACTATTTTTAATTTTAATATTGATTTCGCTTTGCGTGTAACAATAGTTTGCTATTTGATTATATTGATCCCTTTTCATACCTCGGGATTTTAAGTATTCTTTTGGGAATATATGATGGATGTCCCCTTTTTGCAAAATAAGATCTTTTACTGTTATATCTCTTGAGAGAAAACCTTTATCATTAAATTTAACTTGTGCCGCTAAATATACATTGAAATAAGGGCTACTCGATACCGATGTTTTTAATTTCTGTACTAAACCTGACTTCCAAAAAGCATCTGATAACTGTGCCGATTCAACATCTGCGAGAAAATCTTCAAATCTCCGTGTAGCTATATTTCTAATGTCAAAATCAATTTGCGATTCTAATGAGGCGGAATATCTATCAGTTAAGATTGATAAGACAACCCATTTTCGCACATATTTTTCTATATCCGCTGGGTTATACCCTAAAGAACGCAATTTAAGATATAGAATGTACGCAAAATTTAATACATTTTTCGAACGAATCATATCTGGAGTAATAAATCCCGCAGATTTTATTATCATAATAAATCTTTTGAAATTTGTTTCATTGATAAAATTAAGAACACCGTTTTTAAGTTTATTAAAAGATTCTTTGACAATTTCCTCTTCATAAGTTTTGGTCTCAAAGTTTCTTCCTGATAATAAACTTACTAAATCAGCTAATCTTCCTCGGTTAAATTCCAGGGTAAATGCTACACGTAATAAATCGGCATAACCAGGATCGTACAATTCGTCAGTTTCATTTCTGAGCCATTTTATTTTTTTAAAAAATTCTGAGTTTGCAAAGTCGGGATCATTTCTTTTAATATCATCGATGAATTCTGGAGAAGTTGATGCACGGCAAAAGTAATCGATACATCTTCTTAACATTGGACCGTTGTATGTTTCATTTGAAGCAATCTTTGACATCGCAAAATCTGCTTGATTCAAAACCATTCCTTTTGAATTTATCCTAATAAAAATTTCGGTAACAGTCTCTATATCTAAATCGTGAGATAATTCAACTACCCCAATTGGTTTATTTATTATATTTCTTAATTTTTCGAGCACAATTTCAACTTGGTTCCTGTTAGCATTAGGATTTTTGTTTAAATACTCTTGGACGCTTTTTATTAAACCTATATCATTCCGGATGATTGGGCCAATATCAGTTATCCATGAAGGATCTTTTGCAATTGCCGGGTTATAAACTTCAAATTTTTCTGTTTGCGGATTAAAAGAAATAACAATTCTTTGTTTTTTATAATTTTTGTTAATAATTTCTATTCCTAAGATAGCAGTTAACAATGACATTATTCTTTGTTGCCCATCTATTAAAATTTTTTTACCTTCTGAAATACCCCCATCTTTTAGCCTCACATTTGGGTTTTTCCATACTATTAAATATCCAATAGGATATCCTTGATAGAGAGAATCAAATAAATCTCTTACTTGTGTCGAATCCCACACAAATGGTCGTTGAATTTCAGGAATTGCGATTTCTTGTTGTCGGTACCAATAAAAAATATCATTTACTGTAATATTGCTGATCCGATATTTCTGTGTCTGGTCCATTTTTATATTCTCCAATTAATACTTTTTATCTATTTTCGCCTCGCCGATTTTGGTTAAATGCTTTCATTATCTTCGGTTCAGTTTTCTTTATCATCAATTTCCAAGCGTTCCGATTAGCTAAATTTAGTTTACCCAATCGTTGCTTAATATAAATTAACCTTAAATTTTTGTCAAGATTTATATTTGTTGCACTTCTTAAAAGACAACATAGCCTAAGCAAAAATCACTAAGTTTTAACTACCATATCTTTAATAAAAATAAGACTAAAAATATTACTTTAAAGTAATATTTTTAAAAAGCGATTTTTTAATCTAAGTCTTTGAGATTCATTATGCTATTTAGAATTTGCTTGAAGGAGGGGGTACTGTTCCCCCAGCGGCCCCCTGAGTAGCTTAGGAAGCTGTTGTCTTTGTCGCTTAGAGGGTAGTTATAAGAGTAGTTAAGAGAGCAGATTGGGAGGCAAATTAGGGGGTTGTTTTGAGTGCTACTTAGAGAAGAGATCTCAGAGTTGTTTAGGGGGTTGCTTAGGGAGCGGCTTAGGGGGCAGTTGAGGAAGTTGTTTGGGGAGCGGTTTAGGGAGCAGCTTAGGGAGTGTGGGGGTTAATTGTTTTATAGTTTGTAATGTTTGCTTTCTTTTTTAATATTTAATAAAAAGCATTAAATAAGGACTTTTCGTATTATCCTTGTAAATATTCTTTTTCCCAGATCGGTTGAGTTTGTGTTGCCAAGGCTTTGTTATACTCATCCATCATCTTAGCAAATTTTTCATCAGTAAGAATTTCCATAGGTGAAAAATCAGTTGGTTTGGGCGAGCTTGACATAATTATATTGCGCGCTTCAAGAAAATGATCACGGATCGGGCAAGGTCTAAGCCAATCACTTTGAGCAGTTAACTGGGACTCATAACCGTAACTTTTTTGCCACTCGCGAATTTTTATAAAAAGCTTGGTATTAAGCACATCCTTTAAGTGGCCGTTATTCTTATAAATGTCATTTATATTAGCAACTGCAAATGGGAAAAAAACACACGGCGAGATATCGCCGTTCCAATCAATATGAAAATAGCCACCCGGTCGAGCACCAGCGATACATCCTGATGACACCGTACCATGATTCCAAAAATCGGCAATCATTATCTTTTGATTTTTAATAATCTCCCAACTGCGTTTGTAAAGCCAGAGCCGCTCTTCAATTGTGGGCATCATCTGGGGATTAGGATTGCGCCCAATTGGCATGTAGTGAAAAAGCCAAGCGTAGCGTGCTTTTTGACGATTAAAGAAGAAATCAATAAATTCGTCTGATAAGAGTTCATACGCATTGTCACGAGTTGCGGTAAGTGAGATCCCAAAGATCACTTTTTCTTTTCTTAAAAATTCCATCACTTTAAGAATTTTATCAAATGTTCCGGCACCACGGCGTTTATCCGTAGTTTCCTTTAACCCTTCAACAGAGATTGCCGGAGTAAGATTGCCGAGTTCGCCTAATTTTTTAGCTACAACTTCATTTATCAACAGCCCGTTTGTATAAACTAAAAATAAAGTATCCGGATTTTCCGCAGCAATATCTAAAATGCCCTTATTGCGACTTTGATACATAAATGGCTCACCACCCGAGATTACAAAAAATCTCATATGCCAGGTATCTTTTGCTTCTTTAATGATGCGTGAGAATACTTCGTAGTCTAATGCATCTTTTTCAGTTGCAGAGTTCGCATAACAATCCGGGCATCTCAGATTACAGCGCTTTGCCGGACTTATAACCATAAAGCCTGGAGCATCTTCTTTTTGCTGGGCATAACCAAGACTAAAAATATTTTTTAAAAGCTCTATTGTCTTGGGAGCAATATTGTCTTTTAGGCCTGAGTAAAGCAACGCCCGAAGCATATAATATTTGTCTTCAAGAATTTTTTGAGGAGTTGATGGCGAATGCTTGTAAGGAAGAATTACTTTTCTTATAATAAAGTCCAAAAGATTAAATACCCCAAGGCCAATCAGTCGATGACGCACAGTCCATGCTGCAGTATTTACTAAAGGCATCCAGAAAAATGGTGCTTGATTTTTTTTAACATTTTCCGTCATACATTCCTCCATCATTTTCTACTGAATTTTTTTATTTCTTTTTGGAGTTGAGTTATCTTTTCTTTGAGCTTTGTGATTTCTTCGGCTTGTTTTTTAATAAGCTGCGATTTAATTAAATGCGTAACCGATTTTACATCCAAGCGCTCTGCGAAAAATGGATTTCGTGAGACTTTTTGAGGCGAGATTTTTACAACCGGCACCGGGGTCAAAAGTAATTTTAACACTTTATGTAAATTTTTCCAATTAGCCTTTATTAAATTATGTAGTAACCCAGAAAGTGATATCTGGGGCTTTATGTTTTTTATAGTTTCAATGATTACTTGAATTAAAACAAAATCAGTAATATCTTTTTTAGTTTCATGATCAATTATTATAAGTTCATCGCCGGCTTTTATCATTGCTTGAAGATCAAGGAGTGTTACAAATGTGCCAGTATACAAATCATATAACTTTCGATTTTTATAACGTTTTATTACACGGCGCATAGTCTACTCGTTATTATTTTACGCACTGCGTAAATTATACCTTAAAAATTTTATGCTGTCAAGAAAAAGTTAGCTAGATAAGCATTGACAACTTAAAGGTTTTTAGATATTATTATAAATAATTTAAAAAACCAGATGGGCGATTAGCTCAGATGGCGAGAGCGCTTCCCTTACAAGGAAGAGGTCACCTGTTCAAGTCAGGTATCGCCCATTAAATTTTTATTTAAGGAGCAAGTTATGCCAAAGCAGAGAAGTCAAGAACGTTCCGGTCCAAGTTCACGTCTTTCTGATCCCTATCTTGTAAAAAAAATCCCTGAGCCTAATATTTGTCCGGTTTGTGGTCTTGTTTATTATAAAAAAAGATGGCGCAAAGACGAGCAATTGAAAGCCGAGCTTGAAGAAGTTGCTTATAAGTATAAATGTCCGGCGTGTCGTAAGATTGAAGATCATTATCCAATGGGTATTGTCACTGTAAGTGGCAACTTTTGGCCTACGGTTAAAGATCAGATTATTAATTTAATTCATCATCAAGAAGAAAAAGAAAGTTTTACGAATCCATTAGCGCGGATAATAAGTCTAAATTATCGTAAAGATGTGCTTGTCGTTGAAACAACCACGGAAAATCTTGCAATTATGATTGGGAAAGCACTTAATCGTGCTTATAAGGGTGAGTTAAAAATTAGTTTTAGTGATAATAAAATTGCTCGAGTCAATTGGCAAAGATCAATTGACTTGGGCAAAATAAAATAAAAACTTAAAAAGGAGGCCGTATGAAACTAAAACCTTTAGCTGACCGTATCGTGGTTGAACGTATTGAAGAAGAGATGAAAAAAGGCAGTATCATTATTCCGGATACTGCTAAGGAAAAACCTCAATACGGTAAAGTGATTGCGGTTGGTCCGGGTCGTCTTGACGACAAGGGCAATCGTATTCCGATGGAGGTCAAGAAAGGTGATCTGATTATCTTCAGCAAATATTCGGGTAATGAAGTTAAAATCGATGATAAAGAGTATCTGATTATGCGTGAAGATGATGTGTTAGCAATTGTTGAAAAAGAAAAATAATTTTAAGGAGGGACTATGCCAGCAAAAGATATAAAATTTGGTGAGGAAGCCCGAAGAGCGATGCTTCGGGGTGCTCAAATTCTTGCTGATGCTGTAAAAGTTACATTAGGCCCTAAGGGCCACAATGTAGTTATTGATAAGAAATGGGGAGCGCCAACTGTTACTAAAGATGGTGTTACGGTTGCGAAAGAGATTGAGCTTGAGGACAAGTTTGAGAATATGGGCGCTCAGATGGTCAAAGAGGTTGCTTCAAAGACTTCCGATGTTGCCGGTGACGGAACTACTACAGCAACAATTCTTGCTGAGACAATTTTCCGCGAGGGACTCAAGGTAGTTGCTGCGGGTGCGAATTCGATGGCGGTAAAACGGGGGATTGATAAAGCAGTTGAAAAAGTTGTTGAAGAGCTTAAACGGATTTCTAAGAAAACCACCAGTAAGAACGAAATTGCTCAGGTTGCGACAATTGCGGCGAATAATGACACTTCGATTGGGAACCTGATTGCTGATGCGATGGAGAAAGTAGGCAAGGAAGGGGTAATTACTGTTGAAGAAGCTAAGAGCATGGAAACAACATTAGAGGTTGTTGAAGGAATGCAGTTTGATCGCGGATATCTTTCTCCGTATTTCATTACTGATGCGGAAAAGATGGAATGCGTGCTTGAGGATTGTTATATCCTACTTTACGAGAAAAAGATTTCTTCAGCGCGCGACTTATTACCACTTCTTGAAAAAGTTGCCCAGAAAGGAAGACCGATTCTTATTATTGCTGAAGAAGTTGAAGGCGAAGCGCTTGCAACTCTTGTGGTTAACAAGATCCGTGGGACACTCCAATGTTGTGCGGTTAAAGCTCCGGGTTATGGTGAGCGTCGGCGTGCAATGCTTGAAGATATTGCAATCCTTACTAATGGGAAGTTGATTTCGGAAGATATCGGGATAAAACTTGAGAATGTTGCGATCACTGATTTAGGAATGGCAAAGCGTGTGATTGTTGACAAAGAGAACACAACAATCGTTGAAGGTGCCGGTTCTAAGAAAGAGATTCAAGCGCGAATTGAGCAGATTCGTAAACAGATCGAAGAGACTAAATCTGATTATGATCGTGAAAAACTTCAAGAGCGTCTTGCGAAACTTGCCGGCGGGGTTGCCGTAATAAATGTTGGTGCAGCGACTGAAGTAGAAATGAAACAAAAGAAAGCACTAGTTGAAGATGCGTTGCATGCAACTCGTGCTGCAGTTGAAGAAGGAATTGTGCCTGGTGGTGGTGTTGCCCTACTCCGTTGTATTCCGGCGTTAGAAAAGCTAAAACTGCCCGGTGATGAACAAATTGGAGTAGAGATAGTAAAGAAAGCGCTTGAGGCGCCGATTCGTCAACTTGCTGAGAATGCCGGAATTGAAGGTTCAGTAGTAGTAGAAAGAGTGAAGAACGAAACCGGAAATCGCGGATTTAATGTTGAAACTTTGCGTTATGAAGATATGTTTGAAGCCGGGATTATCGATCCGACTAAAGTCACGCGGACTGCGTTGCAGAATGCAGCTTCGGTAGCTTCACTTCTAATTACGACTGATGCAGCGATTGTTGAGTTGCCCGAAAAAGAGAAGACTCCACCAGCACCAGCTGGCGGTTACGGTGAGTATTAATCTTTAAAACAGAGCGGGACTGCTAATAAATATGCAGTCCCGCTTTATCTTTTTTAAGGAGCGTAATTATGCCTACTTATGAGTACCAATGCACAACATGCAATTATCAGTTTGAGGAATTTCAGAAAATTACTGATAAACCACTTAAAAAATGTCCGAAATGTGGCAATAATCTAAAGCGACTAATTTCGCCTGGTGCCGGATTTATTTTTAAGGGCACAGGTTTTTATATTACTGACTATAAAAGAAAAAATAATTCTACTGATAAAGAGAATGAAAGTAAATCCAATAAACAAACTTAAGAAGAAATTGGTGACTGATATCAATTTTATAAGCGAATTAAAAAACCTCTTGACAAAACACAATTTTTTAGTATAATTTATTAGGTTATTCTGAAAGCTCTTTGAAAATTTGGCAATAATAAGCGTGTCTGATAGCCAGACATTATCTTTTGAAATTTTTCCCTTTTGAGAGTTTGATCCTGGCTCAGGACTAACGCTGGCGGCGTGTCTTAGACATGCAAGTCGAACGGGGCTTATCTTGTAGCAATACAAGGTAAGCCTAGTGGCGAACGGGTGAGTAATACAAGGATAACCTACCCTTGAGAGGGGCATAACCTCGAGAAATCGGGGCTAATTCCCCATACGCTCACATGGGCTATGGCCTGTGTGAGGAAAGGTGGCGCAAGCTACCGCTCAAGGAAGGGTCCTTGGCCTATCAGCTAGTTGGTAGGGTAATGGCCTACCAAGGCTATGACGGGTAGCCGGCGTGAGAGCGTGACCGGCCACATGGGAACTGAGACACGGTCCCAACTCCTACGGGAGGCAGCAGTCTAGAAAATTGGGCAATGGGCGAAAGCCTGACCCAGCGACGCCGCGTGGAGGATGAAGTCCTTCGGGATGTAAACTCCTGTCAGCGGGGACGATGCCGTTTGAGAGTAACTGCTCAAACGGTGACGGTACTCGCAGAGGAAGCCCCGGCTAACTACGTGCCAGCAGCCGCGGTAAAACGTAGGGGGCGAG
>JANXBB010000114.1 GCA_025061975.1 Caldifarciminota bacterium
GGGACCAAATTATTTGCCCGTCAATACCGGATCTTAAATAAAGTCGAATTGGGGGTGAAGGGTAAGCACCATAATATGCTGCAGCAATTACATCCGGATGCCCGTCATTATTATAATCATAAGTAGGAAGTGCACAATAGATGCCCCCGGTTCCTGACACAGACCATAATATTCGACCTTGAGCCTGAGAAACTAAAAATATAATTAAAATTAAATTGCTTAGCATTTACGATATACGTTAAGGAAATAAAACTTTTTAGTCTTTTGCCTATCTTAAAAGAACTGCCTTTGCTCTTTTTATTTGAGCATCAGCACTTTCTAAGATAATAAAGTAAATTCCTGGTGGACACGCTTCACCTTTTTCATTTCGTCCATCCCAGATTGTATACCATTTATCAAAGTCTTTTCTATTTGGAAGTAAAGTCCGAACAACTGTACCTGTAGCATCGTAAACTTTTATTGAATGAGAGCCATCACTTGTAAGTATATAATTCACACTAGTAGCATGGGTGAAAGGATTCGGATTAACTTCTAATAAAGGTATATTTATCGGGCTTGAAAAATTTTCTTCAAAAGCTCCGGTGGCCCTAATAAATGAAACGCTGTCTACTACAAAAGTACCTCCGGACGGCGAACCGGTTCTGCCGTATGTTCGGATGATAAAATCAGCATATACAGCTTCACTTGGTGCAGTATCATTCACGCCTGAACGCAAGATTACTTGCCAACTTGGAAGATAAGTATCGGCATAAGTTGTTGTCCATGAACTAATAAAGCTTTGATCCGCACGCCGCCAAGTGATTGTTAGTCCACAATTAGCGCTGTCCGAAGTGCGCCAAACTCGTACCGATGCCATATATCTTCCAGTTCCCGGTAAAGTTACTCGTTGAAGAACCCCTTTGTTGTTTCCTGTTCCGGCTTGAAAACGCTGGAATTTTGCTGCAAAACTTCCATGAAAGACCCGTGTACTTTCTTTATATACTTTAGCATAAATAGTATCTTCCACAGTCCAGTTAGCCGGAGTTCGAGGATTAGTCCAACTTTCAAAACTAGGATTTAGAAGCAAATTGGCAAATCCTGTGGTGCTTAAAAACAGTAATCCTATTAAAATATAACGGTTTATATTCATGTTTTGCCTCCTACTTAATTAATTTTGATTTTGATAGTCAATACTAATGATTTCGATTTCAGTGAGTGGTTGTTTATGACCTTTAAGTCGCCGATAATTTTCTCGGCGAATAAACTTAAAAACATGAACTTTTGGTGCTCGTTTATGAGCTACAATTTTAGCTAAAACCTTGGCTCCTTTTATAAATGGATTTCCGATATAGGTCTGATTATCTTTTTTTAGAAATAGTACTTCATCGAAACTCACTTCGGAGTTAGGTTCACCGTCCAGTTTCGGCACTATTAACTTGTCGTGCGGTTTAGCAAGATACTGAAAACCTTTAATTTTTACAATAGCAAACATTAAGGTCCACCTCCTTCAGATTGTGGTGTTTCTTGCGGGGTTTCGGGTGTTTGGGTTTCAGTTTGGACCGGTGCGCGTGTCCGAGAAGCAACGCGTTTAGCTGAGATTAAAACTAATGAAATTGAAGTGATCATAAAAAGTGCCGCCAAAACTGAGGTGATTTTAGCCATAAGTGGTGCTGCACCGCCGCCACCAAAAATTGATTCGCTGCCGCCTAAAACAGTTGTAACACCACCTTTTTGTGGCTGCTGAAATAAAACAACCACCACCAAAATCACACAAACTAAAATATGTAAAAAGATAATTAATCCGTACATTAATAATTTATTTTAATAAAAATATTGCTAATGTCAATAATTTTATTTTTTCTCACAATAAACAAGTTCGCGAAAACTTTCTGGTACCAAACTCGCATTACCAACTAATACCCCATCAATTTCCTTTTCGTTTAAAAGCTCAGAAATATTAGCCGGATTAACACTTCCGCCATAAATAATTCGAATTTTGTTGGAAGTACTTGCACCATAATTTTCAGTCAGGAATTTTCGGATAAATTCGTGGACCTCAGAAGCAATTTTTGGTGTCGCTGATTTTCCAGTGCCAATTGCCCAGACCGGTTCATAAGCAATAACTATAGTGTCAGTTACATTAATTTCACTAAGGCAATCTCTCAATTGAGACCTTATAACCTCAAGTGTTTGATTGGTTTCACGTTGATAAAGTGATTCACCAACACAAAGAATCGGCTTGAGGCCTAGAGCTAGCGCGGTTTTAACTTTTTTATTTATCACGCTATCGGTTTCACCAAAATATTGTCGGCGTTCTGAATGTCCTAAAATTATATACTCACATCCTAATTCTTTTAAAAACCGACCGGAAATTTCACCGGTGTAAGCGCCGGCGAGTTCCCAATGCATATTTTGTGCGCCGAGTTTTATTGAAGTGTCTGATAAAAGTTCTTTAAGAAGTGCAAGGGAGGTAAAAGGTGCACAAATTACAACTTCATTTTGCGGTTCGGGCATTAAAAGCGGTTTAAACTTTGTAACAAACTCTTTGGTTTCGCTGGGCGTTTTATTCATCTTCCAATTCGCAGCAATTAGGACTTGACGCATAGACTTTATTTTTTCTCGTTAAGGATCTCGATTCCTGGGAGTGTTTTGCCTTCTAAAAACTCTAATGTTGCGCCCCCACCGGTTGAAACATAACTGACTTTATCTTTAATTCCGAGCTTGCTTAAACATGCTACAGTGTCACCGCCTCCAATTACACTTGTAGCTCCGTTTTCCGTTGCGCTGACAATAGCTTCTCCGATCTTTTGGCTAGCTTTTATAAACTTATCTACTTCAAATATTCCTACTGGTCCTGCCCAGACGATTGTTTTAGCTTGTTTGATAATATCCGAATATTTTTTAGTGGTTTCGTCTCCTAAGGAAACTCCAATCCAGTTTTGTAATATCTCGTTTATTTTGACGTTTTTTACTTCAGCGTCTTCAGTAAGGTTATTTGCGATTAGTATGTCGGTAGGTAAGTGTAATTTTAAAGAATTTAGATCAATAAGTTTTTTGGTCTCTTCTTCCATTTCTGAATCGTAGATCGATTTGCCGATTTCATATCCCATAACCTTAAAGAAGTTAAACACAAGTCCACCACTTAATAACAGATAGTCAACCTTAGAAATTAGATTTTTAATTACCCCGAGCTTATCTTTAATCTTAGCGCCACCAATAATTGCTACATAGGGCCGCTGGGGTTCGGATAATAGATAGCTAAGGTAGCTAATTTCTCTTTCCATTAAAAAACCTGCAACCGCATACGAGCTAAATTTGGCAACACCATAAGTTGATGCGTGAGCACGATGTGCTGTGGCAAAAGCATCATTGACATAAATATCACCGAGTGATGCTAAATACCGACTAAAATCCTCGTCGTTTTTCTCTTCTTCGGGAAAGAACCGGAGGTTTTCTAATAAGAATACCGATCCTCCTTGAGCTTGGTCAAGTGTTGTTTTAAGTGACGGACTAAAAAGATCTTCAATAAAAACCACCTCTTGTCCCAAAAGTTCCGAGAGTCGTTGGGCAACCGGTCTTAACGACAATTCTTTTACAACTTTGCCTTTAGGTTTTCCTAAATGAGAGATTAAAATTGCAACTCCACGATTTTTAATGATATACTCAATAGTCGGAAGAGTTGCGGTAATTCGTGTGTCGTCGGCAATCTCACCATTGGATGTCAAGGGAACATTATAATCGACCCGAACTAAGATCTTTTTATCTTTAAGATTAATATCGCGGATTGTAAGTTTATTCATAGTTTAGGTTATTGTCGTTTAAACATAAATTCAATTAAGTCAACTACTCGAGCTGCATATCCCCATTCATTATCATACCAAGCGAAAACTTTTACGAGATTGTTGTCAATAACTTGAGTTAAGGTGGAATCGAAAATTGCTGAATAGGTGCTTCCTGTAAAATCTACTGAGACAAGAGGTTCAGCAAGATATTTCATATATTTCTTTAATGGCCCAGCGCAGGCTTTTTTAAATGCCTGATTGACTTCGTCAGTAGTAGTATCTTTATAGACTTCGCAAGTAAGATCAACAAGCGATACATCCGGTGTTGGAACTCGTATTGCGCATCCATCAATTTTGCCCTTTAATTCTGGAAAAATTACCCCAATAAGTTTTGCAGCACCGGTAGTTGTCGGAATCATCGAAAGAGCACAAGCACGTGCCCGTCGTAAATCTTTATGAGGAGCGTCTAAGATTCGTTGATCTTGAGTATAAGCGTGAATTGTAGTCATATATCCATGTTTAATCTGAAAGTTTTCGTGAAGAACTTTGGCAACCGGAACAACACAGTTAGTTGTACATGAAGCACAAGAAACTACATGATCAGTTTTAGGATCATAAATCTCTTCGTTTACACCCATCACAATAGACTTAACAGGCGTTTCTCCTTTAGGTGGTGCAGTGATAATTACTTTTTTGGCACCGGCATCAAGATGGAGTTTCGCTTTCTCATAAGCAGTAAATTTTCCGGTGGCTTCGCATACTATGTCAATATCAAGTTCTCTCCAAGGGAGATTTTTAGGATCGGGCTCCGAAAAAACTTTAATTTCTTCGCCATTTACAAGAAATGAATTCTCCAAGGCTTCAATATTTTCCGTCATGGCCCGGTGCACTGAATCATATTTTAACAGATGGGCAAGAGTTTTAGCATCACTGACATCGTTAACAGCAACAAACTCGATATTTTTGCTTTTAAACCCTATTCTTAATATTAATCGGCCAATGCGGCCAAAACCATTAATCGCAACTCGTACCGGCATTAGGTCCTCCTTTAAAAATTATAAACATTTAATAAACTATAATTTAAAAGTATAGCTGCTCTTTAATAAAAAGTCAACTTGTTTAAATTTTTCAGGGATGAAAATTTATCCCATGAGCATGCCGCCATCAAGCCTAATTACCTGCCCGGTAATATAACCGGCTTCTTCAGAAGCTAAAAAAAGACAGAGATAAGCAACCTCTTCAGGCAAGCCCTCTCGGCCTAAAGGTATCTGTTTTAGATATTGACTTTTAATCTCTTCAGGAAGTTTATCAGTCATGGGAGTTTTAATAAAACCTGGAGCAATTGCGTTTACTGTGATTTTACGACTTGCAACTTCGCGTGCTACAGCTTTAGTAAAGCCGATAATTCCGGCTTTGGCTGCAGCATAGTTTGCTTGGCCCACATTCCCCATTTCGCCGATTACTGAAGCAATATTGATTATTCGGCCAAAATCAGCTTTTAGCAAATACTTTAAAGCACAGCGGGTAAAATTAAACGTTCCTTTTAAGTTTATCCTAATTACATCGTCAAAATCTTTTTCGTTCATCCGCAAAAGAAGCATATCTCGGGTGATTCCGGCATTGTTAACAAGGATTTCAATGCCATCAAAATCAGAAACAATTTTCTCGACAGTTTGAGACACTTCTTTGTAGTCGCCAACATCAACTTTATAAGCTACAGCTTTAGAACCGATTGCTTCGATCTCCTTAGCAGTAATTTGTACCGCATCTTCATTTATATCACAAACTGCAATTAAAGCTCCAGCTTCAGCAAATACCTTAGCGATAGCTTTGCCAATTCCGGAACCAGCACCGGTTACAATTACTTTTCGATTCTTTACTGAAAATAACATTTTAGCCTCCTTGGGTGTTTATCATGCGGCAGCGTCCCTCAAAAAAACAATTTTTATTAATCACAAGGCTTGCACAACTTATATCACCTAAAATATAAGCGCCGCTTTGAAGTTCAATACTCATCTGAGCAGAAACATTGCCTTCAATTCGTCCGGCAATAACAGCATTTTTGCAATTAACATCACCTTTAATAAATGCACGCGGTCCTACAATAAGCATATCAGACACATTAACTTTTCCTTCGATTTGTGAATCAATCCGAGCTGAGCCATTTACTGTAATATCGCCCTTAACATTAGTGTCTTCACCTAAAATCGTGACTAATTTTTCAGGTTGCTTGGTTTCTTCTTTTTTAAACATACAGAAGCTAAAAAAGTATAAACCATTTAACTAAATTGTCAAGAAGAAAATAAACCTAAGTTAGCTAAAGAAGATGGGGCATTGATATTTTTTTATCCACCAAGACAATTTTTTGCATCTAAATAATTAGGACACGGGAATTTGTGACCCAACGTGAAAAATACCCAAGTCCCCAGCTCCCTATACCGTCCCCTCTATCTTTGAAGT